>NZ_CP073747.1:3015000-3315000 GCF_024398015.1 Kordiimonas sp. SCSIO 12610 | reverse complement strand
AGCATAGGTCACAAGGCGGATAGCCATATAGCTGAAACCCAAATGCTGCCCCCAGTGTAAGGCCTGCCGCTCCGGCTGCAAACAGCATGGGTTGATTGTCATAAACTGATTTTATCGGTTCAATCATACTGGGCCTTTATATAAGTTTTAAAACTGCAAAACCCGCCAGCCCGGCGAGCGTTACCAATGTAACGACAAGGGTGAGGCGTTTTTCAATGAATTCCTTAATCGGGTCGCCAAATTTCCACAATAGTCCTGCGACAAGATAGAAACGGGCACCGCGCGCTGGGATGCTTGTCAGGATAAAAATCAAAGGGTTAAGGCTTGCAAAGCCACTTGCAATCGTCACTACCTTAAAGGGGATTGGGGTGAAGCCAGCGACCAATACGATTGCTATCCCGTAGTCGTCAAACCAACCCTGCACCTTTGTGAACTGATCCTGATAGCCGTACAATTCAATAATGGGCGCTGCGATTGATTCGTAAAGAAACGCACCCAGTAAGTACCCGCCGATGCCGCCAATGACAGAGGCAATCAATGTGATTGTTGCCAGACGCCATGCTTTCAACCGATTGGCAAGAATCATAGGAATCATTAGAATATCTATGGGAATTGGAAAAAATATACTCTCGGAAAATGCGAGCCCAGCCAGCCATTTTTCACCGGATGGACGTGCAAGTTTTTCCATTGTCCAATCATAAAGACTTTTGAGCATATATTTTATCCATCGTTGATATAGGCTACAGCCTATCCCAAGCCAGTAAAGTTTCAAGAATAGAAATGAAAATGCCTGTAAAAATATAGACTTTAGGCACAAGTATCGAAAACTTTATATATTCCTGGATCATAGGCTTGACGATGAAAAGAAACGAGCTATGATGCGCGCTCTAAATCACTCCTCACAGGCCCCTGTGGCGGAACTGGTAGACGCGCGGGATTCAAAATCCCGTTTCCTTTGGAAGTGTCGGTTCGATTCCGACCGGGGGCACCATCTTATACAGAATATTTTCAATGTATTCAGTTCATCTGGTTTTAGGTTATTGTATGTGAATAATTATATCCGTGTGGACTAGCGCGAATGATACTCACTAGAAATTATTCAATTATTGATCTGCTGGACTGTTATAGTTGAATTGTTTATCAAACAACCAACTTTGATACGGATGCTACATGAGGTCGATATATGCAACGCGATGTAAAAGAAGTGGTCATCGAACTTAGTCAACCAGACGAACTGTATTATTGCGCCTCATCTACGCCAACTATTAGGGAAAATTCACTGCACATATTGGGGTTTGGCTTCGATGGCACCGCGTGTTTCCGAAAGGGGGCTATCAAAGGACCAAATGGTATCAGGGAAGTGTCTGACGGTATAGAATCCTATTCGCCGTACTTGAATGCAGATACTGAAGATCAAGCTTTTTATGACCTAGGAAATTTACAGCTTGGTAATGGTAATATTGAAGCGCAGTGGCAGAGCGCAACAGATGATTTCGAAAGGCAGTTCTCAGATATTGATTTAGCGAAGAATGGTGTAAAACTTTTAACGCTTGGGGGCGAGCATTCTATCTCGTATGCTCCGATCAAGAAGTATCTGCAAAATTACCAAGATCTTGTTTTGATTCATTTGGATGCGCACGCTGATTTACGAGATGGTTACGAGGGATATCATTATTCTCATGCCTCAATCATGCGGCGTTCGTTGGATCATTTTGGCCCTAAGCATGAGTTAATCCAGTATGGCATTAGATCAGGCACACGTGATGAATATCAATGGATGAATGCCAATAATAGCCTAATGACATCTCGAATGGATTTCTTGGATAGGGTTTCATTGGTCGAGCCAGAGCGGCCAGTTTATTTAACACTTGATCTGGACTATTTTGACCCTAGTTTTTTTCCGGGAACTGGTACGCCCGAGCCCGGAGGCGAGGATTTTCATTCATTCATTAGTTTGATGAAAATTCTACGTGGGAAAAATCTTGTTGGGGCAGATGTTGTGGAATTGGCCCCGGACATAGACCCAACGGGTAATAGTAGTGTATTCGCCGCGAAAGTCGTGCGTGAATTAATTGTGACCATGACTCATTGAAATTTTATATAATATACTGTCGTTTATAGTATTAGTTTATATATAATTCGATAAGTTTTCTGCCAAATTATATATTAACGATGACTAATGATCACAAAATCTATGCATTTGATCACAATTATGTCACTAAACTGCAACAGTTTATTTCCAAAGTTTAATTATAACCTTTGTTTTAATTACTTTCTATCTATTCCTCATATTCAATTTGTAAAATGATAGTAGCGTTCTGAAACGAATTTTCGGAAATTACTCAGGAGGAATAAAAAGTGGGATTAGAAATTAAAAAGCACTTAAGAACAAATTTGCTCTGTGGTGCATCGGTGGTAGCCAGCATGTGTCTGGGAATCACAACGGCTTCTGTTGCACAGGATGATGCAGTTACGGATGATGAAGTAGAAGAAGTTGTCGTAACTGGTTCACGTCTTAATGTGAATCAAAACCTTACTGGTGCCGCACCGGTACTGACTGTTGGTTCAGAAGAAATTGATGTCCGTGGTACAATTCGTATTGAAGACCTTATCAACGTTTTACCTCAGGCATTTTCTGGACAGGCTAGTGAAGTATCAAATGGTGCTTCTGGTACATCAACGCTGAATTTACGTGGTTTAGGCGCTATTCGTACATTGGTTCTTATTGATGGTAAACGTCTCCCGTATGGTGCATCTGGCTTTGCGCCGCCAAACCTTGATCTTGTTCCAACTCAGCTTATCGAGCGTGTTGACATATTAACTGGTGGTGCATCAGCCGTATATGGATCTGACGCTGTAGGCGGTGTTGCCAACTTTATTCTTAAGCGTGACTTTGAAGGCATCGAAATTGATGCTCAGGCGGGTTTTGCGCAAAATGGTAACAGTGTTCCGTTTTTTGAGCAGGTTCTTGCAGCCAGTAATATTGAAGCGCCAGGAAGTGTTACAGACGGCGAACAAATCTTTGTATCCTTGACATTGGGTGCCAATACTGACGATGGCCGCGGTAACGTGACCTTGTTTGCTCAATATGAGAATCAGAACGAGATTGTCGGTGCAGACCGTACAATTTCAGCTTGTACACTTGGCGCATCTTCTAACCCAGTGACTTCATTTGGAGGCTTTGGTTGCGTAGGTTCTTCTAATTTCCGCCGTTTTGCCAACTTTGGTCAAGGTGCGGCGATCCGTGCAGCAGGAAACGTAAGTGATGTCTTCCAGCAAGAGGATGGTACTTTGACACCATTCGTTGGTGGTCCTGCAGAAACTTTCAACTTTGGCGCTCTTAATTTCTTCCAGCGTCCACAAGAACGCATAACTTTGTACTCTCGCGGTCATTATGAAATTTCTGACTCGCTCGAAGTTTATGCTGATCTTGCGTATGTTGATAACCAATCTGACGCGCAAATCGCACCAACGGCAACTTTTGGTACATCTCAGTGGACAATTAACTGTGACAACCCATTCATCCAAGGTGGTCAAGGCCCTAATGGTGAGGGTGCATCGTTGTTTGATGTTTTCGGTTGTAGCCTTCCGGACGCAAATGGCAATCTGCCAACAGAAGTTTCTGGATTATTTGCTTCTCACCGTAATGTTGAAGGCGGAAACCGTAATTCTTTCTTGGCTAACCGTGCGTTTCGTATAGCTGGTGGCTTCCGCGGTACAATCAATGATCGTTGGGATTTTGACTTATATGGTCAATTCTCTCGTACATCCGATGAGTCTATTGCTACAGAAGATTTCATCATCGACAATGTACAACAAGCATTCTTGGTAACAACTGATGAAAATGGCAATGCAGTTTGTATTGACCCATCTGGTGGTTGTGTACCTTTCAATATTTTCCAACGTGGGCCTAACGGTGAAAGTCTGGTTACCCAAGAAGCTCTCGATTTTGCTACAGGCGTTGGAATTGTGACCGGTAACACTGAACAGGTTGTTGTCGGTGCCAATATTCAGTCTGATCTGGGCGAATATGATATCAAATCTCCTTGGTCTGATGCTGGTGTCGGTTTCCTCGTTGGTTTCGAGTGGCGCGATGACAGTCTCGATCAACGCCCAGACCAAATTAGCCAGATTCCTGGTGGTGGCTTTACCGGTGTTGGCGGTGCAACTCTGCCTGTAGAAGGTTCGATTTCAGTTTGGGAACTTTACACAGAGGTGCAAATACCACTTGTTACTGATGCACCTTTTGCAAAGGAGATCTCATTGAATGGTCAGTTCCGTTATTCTGATTACTCTACAGATGGAAACGGCACTCAGAACAACTTCGACACCGAAACTTATGGCTTGCAACTAACATGGGCACCAGTTGAAGATATTAACTTCCGTGCTCAGTATCAGCGTGCAGTTCGTGCACCGAATGTGATTGAGCTGTTCACTGGTCAAAATACTGGTCTGCCAAACTTGAACGCAGCCGGTACTAATGCAAATGGCGTTCAATTGTTTGACCCTTGTGCATCATCCGCTCCGATTGCTTCAGCAGCAGCATGTGCGAATACTGGTGTAACTGCGGCTCAGTTTGGTAACGTTCCTGACGTAATTGCCGGACAAACACAAAGTATCACAGGTGGTAATCCTGGTCTTTCTCCTGAGAGCTCTGATACATTTACTGTTGGTTTGGTTTTCACACCTCAGGCTGTTCCTGGTTTATCTGTAACAGTTGATTATTTCGACATCACTGTTGATGACTTCATCACTGCGGGTATTCCGGCACAGGTAGTGTTGGACAACTGCCTAGCAACTGGTGATGCAACTTTCTGTGACCTGATTACCCGGGGTGCAGGTGGTACGTTGGCTGCTGGTGGCCCAGGTACTGGTTTCCAGTCAACTAACCTGAACATTGCGAATCTTGAAACTAGCGGTATTGACTTCCAAGTGCAGTATGCTTTTGATCTTGCTGATGTTGGAGCAGGTGACGTTGGTCAAATTCGTATCGACTATGCAGCAACGTATCTAGATACATTCGACTTTACGCCATTCCCTGGCGGTGACCCTGTTGTATGTGCTGGTGCTTTCGGTAACTCTTGTGTGGCTCCGGTTAATCCATCATACCGTCACCGTGCACTCTTTAGCTGGGATACTCCGTGGGATCTCACGACAACTGTTACATGGCGTTATTTCAGTGGTACGGACAATCAGTCTGCTACAGCACCTGACATAGATTCTGAACTGCCAACGGTTCAGTATGTTGACCTTGCAGCTAATTACCAGTGGAATGAAAGATTGAACTTCCGCGCTGGTGTGCTGAACGTGTTTAATCGTCAAGCGCCTGTTAGCATTGGTGCTGGTCCTCCACTAGGTAACAACAACACTTTCCCAACAACTTTCGATACTGGAAGATTCTTCTTCTTCGGCGTTAACTACGCGCTCTAAATCTAAGTAGGAAAGTAAATATATTTATGGGCCTTCGGGCCCATTTTTTTTACTTTATGTAGAAGTAGATGGTTGTTAACAAATAGTATTTTCTTAGTTTATTTATGCGAGTTATTATTCTATCGTTCTATCGCTTGATCGTGATAGAGGATTTCTTTTGCAGCAAAATAATATCAATCAATCAATTCAAAATGGCTTACAGGCGCTTCAAAGAAATGCGCCAGGTGAAGCACGGGCTATTTTCCAGGGTTTGATAAAACAGGGCATACAGAATGCCTCCATTTGGCTCGCGCTCGGGCTGGCATGTCGAGACCTTGGAGATTTCGCAGCTGGACAGTCGGCTGCAGATAAATCAATAGAGCTAGAGCGGCGTAATCCGAGGGCTTATATCTTAAAGGCAGATTTGTACTATGATCAAAATGATCACCAATCAGCCGTGGCTTTCTATAGAATTGCTTTAAATAGTAGCCCTCAAAACACGCAAACCCCAGAAGACCTGAAGGTTCAGTTGTCGAGGGCGCAGAAGCGATGTGATGATATTCTGGCAAATTATACAGATTACCTCAATGGAATACTTCATGATGATATGAAAGCAGCAGGTATTAGTGCCAGACGAGCCAAATTGTCGCTTGATATCATGACGGGTCAAAAAACGCCGTATACTCAGCAGCCTCAAACATATTTTTTCCCAGAGCTTCCTGATATTGGATTTTATGATCCTGTGGATTTCGCTTGGGTTTCTGAATTGGAAGCAAAAACTGATATTATTCGTACGGAATTAGAAGGTGCTATTCAACAAGTACCGCAAGATTTTTCTGCATACTTACAAGGAAGCGATGACCGACCGCAGAATGATTTTCACGGAATGAAAGGTAGCGATAGTTGGAGCGCTTATTATCTATGGAAAGACGGTGAGTTAGTAGACGGTGCTGCCGTTCAATGCCCAGAAACCGTTGCTGCCATGAAGAAGATCAAGTTTCCCGAAATGCAGGGCAGGGCGCCAAATATTTTATTTTCATTGTTGAAGGCGGGTGCAAAAATACCACCGCACAATGGCCTTATAAACACGCGGTTGATTTGTCACTTACCGCTTATAGTTCCTGAGGGTTGTGGTTTTCGAGTTGGGAATGACATCAGAGAATGGCAAGAAGGTAAAGTGTGGTTGTTCGATGATACTATAGAACATGAAGCATGGAATAATAGCGATCAGGATCGATATATCTTGTTATTTGAGGTGTGGAAGCCAGAATTGTCATCGATAGAGCAGGAATTGGTTGCAAAAATTCTTGAGTCTGTTGATGGCTATTCTTCAGCCAGTCAACCTGTGTAATTTGCGTATCAATGTATCAATAATGTGGTGGTTTCTGGATGCCACCGGTGTCTGATGTTTCCAGTTCATATAATTGATCGTCAAGTTTTTGAATTTGTAGCTTCAGTTTATCAATTAACTTCCATTGTTCTGTGACTACACTATTCAGATTATCAATGGTGTCTTGCTGGAACATTATTTTGGCTTCAAGTTCATCTTGTCTTGACACTAATTCATGAAATTGTTGGTTTTTGTCAGTCATTATTTTGTCTGCTGTTAAATAGATATCGGGCGATTAGGCCCGATATCTTTGGGGTTCTTCCAGTTTATTTGTTTAGTAAAATGGGGGTTCCATACCCAAGTGTACTTAGTCTGTCTAACTGCGTTGCAGCGTCACCTACCACAAGATAAATCATTTGATCTGGTCGAATGTGCGCTTCAGCCAAGCGCTGTACTTCTTCAACCGTCAGGTCACGAATGGTTGAGTTTTGGGCAATCACATAATCATAGGGCAAGTTATATGTGCTGATGTTACGAAGTAGGCCCAGTTTGGCATTTGGTGTCTCAAAGGCCCGGGCTTTACTTTTTAACTGAAACCCTTTTGTTACCGTTAGGTCCTGCTCCGTAAAGGTATTGCCGTAATTGCTAAGAATATCCTTCACGAGCATTGTTGCTTCAAGGGTTATGTTACTTCTAACACCAGAAAAGATCGTAAATTCTCCCTGGCGTTTTGTCCCTGAAAATTGTGATCCAATGCCGTAAGTATATCCTTTACCTTCCCGTAATTCTTGGGTCAAGCGGGAAGCGAACCCGCCGCCGCCAAGCCGGTAATTCATAAGTGTAGCAGCATAAAAGTCTTCGTTCGTCCGCTTTAGCGCAGGATATCCAAATCGAATTATTGACTGTTTCGCACCAGGGACATCATAGAAATATACTTTGGATGCGCCTAACGGCTGTGGTGTTGAATAGTTCGGAATAGTCACGTCCCTCGACGCCCAACGAGACGACAGACCTGCGAACTTTTCTACCAATGCTGTTTTGCTTACATCACCAACAACATGCAATTTAGCAACGCTCGGTGAAAAATATGTCTGATAATATACCTTTAGGTCATCAAGAGTGATGTTTTCAACGCTCTCCTTGTTGCCAAGAATGTTTCGTGAAAGGATATGATTTTCGCCGTAAATTAATGTCGCAAAAGCATTGTCAGCAATGGCATTAGGATTGGATTTTTCCTGTTCTAATTGATTTAAAACCCGAAGTTTTGCCAGCTCAAATTCTTGCTCATCCCAGCGTGGCTCCAAAAGTACCTCTTCAAAAATTGCGAGTGTTTCATCAAGATTTTTTGCAAGTGTCGTGCCGGAAATTCGAATAGACTCAGCGGTTGCTGTAACCGAAAGCTCGGCACCTAATGCTTCGATGGCTTCTTCAAGTTCTGCGGTCGTACGGTTTTTTGTACCTTTTTGCATAAGTTCGCCAACAAGGTTAGCGACCCCAACTTTGTTCAGGTCATCCAGCAACTGACCCCCTTCAATTGTCAGGTCAAAGCGAACCAGCGGAAGTTCGCTATCTTCAATGCCATATATTTTTAGGCCATTTGAAAGTGTGTTTTCCCAAATTGCAGGGACACGCAAAATTGGTTCTGGACCATATTCTGGCTCGATTGTGCGATCAAAAGAAGATGGTGTCCGTTCATACTCTGCCGTGATAGAAGCATCGAATGTCTCTTCAGCGCCTTGCACGATTTGTTCTTCAACAATTTCTGCTTGTGTTGATCCTGATAACACTAAATCGGCTTGTCCTTTTGGAACTGTGCTCACTGCAACATAATTCTTGTCTTTGATGTAATCGGTGTAAACACGCATAACATCTTCGCTTGTTACGGCTTGGATATTTTTGATGTCATCGTTAATAAACCCGGGGTCACCAGCAAAAATATCATATTGTGCAAGCTGAAATGCTTTACCAAGAACACTTTGGATACCACTATAGAAGTCGACCTCTGCACCCGCTTTTACGCGAGCCAAATCTGTTTCGGAAATACCATTAGTCTCAAAGTCAGCAAACGCTTCATCGATTGCGGTTTGGACATCGTCCAGTTTGACGCCGTCAAACGCCCTGACACCCAGCATTGTTTGCCCTGCCAGTTCGGAATTACGATTGAACATAAAAATTGTCGTTGTTAACTTTTTATCGTCAATCAGAACCTTGTTAAGAGGGGCGTTTTTGCCTTCCGACAGATACGTAATCAAGATATCAAGGGCATAACTATCCTTGTGATATTGGTGAACGCCCGGCCATGTTAGTAAAAGTTGAGGTGTCCGGGCAAAATTATCTTCATAGAAACGTTTTTTTGTCTCTGAAAGACTGGCGGGTTGTTTGTCTTGTCGACTGATATCTTCACCGCGTTTGATTTCACCAAAATATTTCTCAACCCAAATTTTTGCCTGTTTTGGATCGAAATCACCCGCAATTGTCAGTGTAACATTATTGGGGACATACCATCGGCGGAAGAATTCTTTTACGTCTTCAAGTGTTGCATTTTGAAGATCCTCCAGTGAACCAATAACCTGCCAGTTATAGGGATGGCCCTCGGGGTACAGGTTCTTGTCAACTACATAGAACGTATGACCATAGGGCTGGTTGTCTATACCTTGACGTTTTTCGTTTTTCACCACCTGTTTTTCTTTGGCGAGCACAGGCTCTGTCACAGTATTGATAAAGAAACCTAGCTTGTCGGCTTCTGCCCATATCATTTTCTCCAGTGCATCATTTGGTACAGTCTGGAAATAGTTGGTGCGATCACGACTTGTAGAACCATTCGCCCCCGAACCGCCAATTCGTGCACTGAGTTTATCAAGGCCACCTTTGCCGAGATTTTCAGATTCGAGGAATAATAGATGTTCAAATAAATGCGCAAAACCAGTACGCCCCGGTTTTTCGCGTGCTGAACCGACGTGGCTTGTTAGGGCAACAGCGACAACAGGATCGGACTTATCAATATGCATCACAACCTTAAGGCCGTTATCCAATGTGAATTGTTCAAAACTGATCAATTCGTTTTCGGTTGCGTTCGCTGTAGTTGCTTCGGTTACAGCATCTGGTTTAGAGTTCGTGTCTGATGCTTCATTACCGCATGCTGTTAGCAGAGCAATTAAGCTAGTTACTACAGCGGCGTTTTTTGCCCATTTCATGTGCATTTCCTCGCTTTTATATGTGGCCTTCAACTATGAGTCGAAACATATTTGAATTTGAGTTCGATAATAACTGATAAAATAAGTATTTGTATAATATAATAAATAATAGTTTAGGTAGAAAATATATGACTCTCGATTTAATATATGTTAATATAATATTAACAAAATTTAGAAAAATAAAATAGATAAATATACAGACTGAAAGGAGCGCAAAATGACAAGCTTCATGAAACGATGTGTCACTGTTTTCTTGTCACTCATGTTTGTTAGCACGATGGCAAATGCTGCTGTCACTTTCTCAATACAGCCCGGTAATGATTCACTTTCTGAAGTGATCGGCCTTTTAGATGATGCGCCCGATGATCTTGAGCAGATTGGACGCTTTAATGTGGGTGAAGGTTTTGAGGGCGCGCCATTTGAAATTAGTTTTGACTCTGGCCTAAGTGGTTCTTGGCATATAGAGGGATTTGATGTTTTCGCGGTGGTTATTAAGGGTGGACCTGATTACCTCCTCGTTGATTATAGTTCAATGGGCCCCGTCGACTGGGATAACTGGTGTACGGATGCTAGTTGCTTTATTAGTGGCGTAACAGCGCCCACATTACTTCCACTATTGGTTGGCAGTGGAAATAATCCTGCTCTCAGTCACTTGACATTATATGGCACCCGTTCTGTATCAACGGTGCCTGAACCAGCAACGTGGCTGATGATGATCCTTGGTTTTGGCCTCTCTGGATTGGTGCTTCGTAGAAGATACGCTGTAGCCTAATACAGCTATATTTATACAGTTTTACTGAAGAAGTGACTGGCCTGCTTTCGATAGAGGGCAGGCATTTTCTTTTGGTTGCACTAAATTTGATCTAGTGACTGCTCGATATCGCCAATGATATCCTCAATATGCTCGATACCGGCGCTTAGGCGGATTGTCCCTTCTGGAATATCATCAGTACCCCAGCGCGCCCGTCGTTCTGCGATTGTATGTACGCCGCCAAAGCTTGTCGCATCAGTAATCATGTTTAGGCGCGCCATAAATCGATCCGCATTCTCGCGGCTACCAAGGTCAAATGTCACGATAAATCCAAAATGGTTCATCTGTGCCTTCGCTAATGTGTGCGACGGATCATTCGCTAGGCCAGGATAGCGTAGGGATTGAACTTTTGCATGGTTAATCAAGTATTCGGCAATGTGCTGGGCGTTTTTAACTTGTCTTTCCAGCCTGACATCAAGCGTTTGTATGCCGCGGTCTACAAGCCATGTTTCCATGGGGCCCGGGATGCATCCAGAAAGCTTTCGCCAATCGCGTATTCGGGTGATGGCATCAACATTGTTTGAAGCGACATGGCCAAACAAGATATCGCTATGACCATTCAAGGCTTTCGTGTCCGAGGACACGGAAAAATCAGCACCAAGCTCAAGCGGGTTTTGCCCTAATATTGTGGCTGTTGTATTGTCGATGGCAACCAGCGCCCCACTGGAATGTGCTCGTTCACAGACTTTTTGGATATCACAAATATCAAGCATTGGATTGCTTGGGCTCTCGATAAATACCAGTTTGATCCCTGTGAAATCTGTCTCAGCCATATCCTTGGTTGCGGCTAGCTTTAGCATCACGCCATACCGCGAAAGAAATTGTTCTACATAGGCACGTGATGGATAATAGCCATCGCTGGGCATCAAAACTGTATCACCGCTTTCAAGTATAGTTGTTAAAACGGCTGCAATCGCGCCCATACCAGAGGGGAAAATCACGGTCTCTCCGCCTTCTAGACTGCTGAGCTTTTCCTCTAAATGATGCCATGTAGGATGATGAAAACGCCCGTATTGGTATGGTGCATCGCTTGGCATGCCGTGGGTGTGAAATGTGCTTGAAAAAACAGGGCCCGGCATCATGGGTGCACCCTGACGTTTATCAGTATGTGCTGAATGTACAGTTTTAGAAGACGGTTTAAGATGATCTGTCATGAGAATTCTTTGCATTTTAAATTCACGGTAGATTAGTTGATGCATAAATTTATGCAAACGGTATAAGCATCAAAAGAATTTGAGAATGCTAATTTAATGTTTGACTATAATCCGCCGACAGATCCCTTGCTGCAAATAGTCTATCAGGATGATGACATCATTGTCCTGAACAAGCAGTCTGGATTGTTATCTGTTCCCGGTAAACATGATGATCACAAGGATTGCTTGGAGAGCCGGGTACAGGCAGAATTTGTGGGGGCCAGCACTATCCATAGATTGGATATGGATACGTCTGGATTATTGGTTATGGCGATGCACAAAGACGCGCATCGTTATATTGGATACCAGTTTGAACATCGTTTAACATCGAAAACATACATTGCTCGGGTATACGGCAACGTTAAAGAGGATAGAGGTAGTATAGATTTGCCTTTGATTTGCGATTGGCCTAACCGACCCAAGCAGAAGGTAGATCATGATAATGGCAGGTCCGCGCTAACGCATTATGAAGTTATTGATCGAGGCGGGAATGAAACCCGTGTGAAACTTACGCCTGTAACCGGGCGTTCCCATCAGCTTCGGGTTCATATGCTCGAACTAGGGCACCCAATTCTGGGTGACAGGTTTTATGCGGACGGTGAGGCGCTTGAAATGGCGCCCCGTTTGATGTTGCATGCAGAAGCGATCACCATTCGCCACCCATCGACAAAACAAATGATGACATTCAACGCTGGCACGCCATTTTAAGGCGCTTATTTGCCCTGATACTGCCAGATTTGTTGTTATAATAATTCAAGTTTAGGGAGGTAATCATGAGTTTTATCAGAAATATATCATTAGCTTTAAGCGTATTCTCGGTATCTTTGCTGTTTATCGCTACTACCACGGAAGCCCAGCATACTATTTATTTGGTACGACATGCAGAAAAACAAACAGGATACTCAGACCCATCGCTGACCGATCAGGGTAAGGTACGCGCTGAGGCGCTCGCTGAATATTTAAAAGACAAAAATATTACCGCTGTGTTTTCAAGTGATTATAAACGCACTTTGGAAACTGCCGCCCCAAGTGCTGAGCAAGCCGGGGTCGCGATTAGAAAATATGACCCTCGTGAACTCGCTCAAATGAAAGGGCAATTATCCCTTCTGAAAGGGGCAACGCTTGTTGTCGGACACAGTAATACAACTCCAAAGCTGTTTAATCTACTGACTGGCCTCGAATATAGCGATTTGGAGGAGCATCAGTATGATCATATTTATATTGTGAAAACGATTGTGGGCGGTGAGGTTAGCCATGGAATTCAATATCTGGAGCCACGGACGCCTTAGTGTCTAAAAAAGGGCGGTAGAACCGCCCTTTTTCTTGTTTCCTCGCTGAGTATCTGTGTACTTCTTTTTAGTCTTCGAGTGCTTTAAGCTCTCGCTCTAGTCGGAATCTTTTACTTGTCATGTAAGATTCCATTTCCGTTGTCCGCCGCTCGATGTCGCGGAACCGGCGCCGTAATTCTGCGGCACTATATTCAGGGGCCTTTCTGGTTTCTCTCCAGAATGTTTCTTCTTCTTCATCCTCGTATAGGTCCGCAGGTTTTGGGTCCAATACAAAGCCCGTGATTATGTAACCAATTACAAAAACACCGATGCCAGTGAAAATTGCGCCGAATACAATGAGTAACCTAACGGCCGTGACGTTGATGCCGAAATAATCGGCCAGGCCAGCGCACACACCCATAAACATTCCGTCACGTGGGTTTTTGTATAATTTTGTGGCGCTATTACGTGTCATGGCGACTTCTCCAATCCGGTACTTCATTGTCAAGAATACGTTCCATTGACCTTAGGCGGTCTTCCAATCGGTCCGATGCCCGGCGTAGGTCATTGAACGATTCTTCATCTTCAGCTGTCAGGCCCTTCATCGTTTTCCATTTGGTTACATAGTGGAATATGATCCAAAGGGGGATTACTACGACTACTAATAATATCGGAACAGCATCATCCATTTTTATGTCCTCTCCTGATTATTGTTATTATTTAGAAGCAGATTTCTTTGATGCTTTCTTTTCCGCCTTGTTATCATTTGCACTTGCCGCTGCCTTTGCTTTCAGTGCCTCAAGTTCCTTTTCAATTTCATCCGTTGTCTCTAGGGACTGGATGGTATCTGCAAGGGACTCGCCTTTGCCAAGTTCATAAGCTTCCGCTTCGCCTTCAATACGGTCCAAGCGTTGCTCGACTTTGTCAAAACGATCAAATGCATCCTGAATACGGTTGTCATATAGGTTCTTACGAACACGAACATGATTGGTTGCAGTTTTCTGACGTGCTTGGAGCGTTGCTTTTTTGGCGCGCGCTTCACGAAGTTTGGCGTCTAGTTTAATGACATCCTCTTCGTGGCGGCCAAGCGCTTCTTTGAGTTGCTCTAGCTCAGCTTTAAGGTGGTCAGCCATGTCTGCGACTTTCGATTTCTCGATGAGTGCACCTTTGGCGAGGTCTTCCCGTCCTTTAGAGATGGCCAGTTCGGCCTTTTTCTCCCAGTCGGCCTGAGCATTGTCGAGGCGCTTTAGGCGGCGTTCAACGTCTTTTTGATCTGCGATCGCTTTTGCCGCACTTGATCTAACTTCGATCAGGGTTTCTTCCATTTCTTGAATGACCATCCGGATGATTTTGTCTGGGTCTTCGGCTTTATCCAGAATGGCATTGATGTTGGAATTAATGATGTCGGTTAGACGAGAGAAAATACCCATTAGGTTATCCTTTCTTATTGTTTCCTCGCATGTGTCCCGGGCTTATTGGCCACTTTTTGGGACCTGATGCACGATCAGGTGTTAGCTGCTTAGATTATGAAAAACGTTGGTTGTTTATTGATGAAGAATGCTGCTTGGCTACAGTTTCATTATAACTCTGTGATGTACGTTTCAGAATAGCCATGCATGCCATTACATTGTCTATATCACGGTCCACTTGGTGGATGTTTTTGAAAACTGAATTTAGCTGCGTCATCGGGTTCATTTGTTGGTCCTCAGTTTCTCGAGCTGTCTTTTCTTTATTGTTTAAGTTCGCTGTCTTTTTTCAGCCTCTTCGGGCCGATGTGCCTTTTATTGCATTCAGTGTGCCAGTTTTTTGATTTTGATTAAGTAATTGAAAAATATAGATAAAATAATAATTATATTTCTGAGTGTGTATGTGTAGTGAAAAAAATACTATTAAATAGTAAAAAAAACCATATATTAGTTTTATGAAAACGACCAATGATCAGATGCTCGGCGCCTCAGCTGCATTTTTTGAACTCACGGATCAGATTAGTCGAGCTGCGCCGCTTGACAGGCCCATGCTTGTGATTGGAGAACGCGGCACTGGTAAGGAGCTTATTGCTGCGCGTTTGCACTATTTATCAAATCGTTGGGATCGCAACTTTCAGAAAATGAACTGCGCTGCCTTGCCGGATACTCTTTTGGAAAGTGAATTGTTTGGGTATGAACCCGGTGCTTTTACGGGGGCGAATAAAAAGCGTAAGGGACGATTTGAAGTTGCACACAAAGGCAGCCTGTTTCTTGATGAAATTGGAACCATGAGCATGACAGCTCAGGAAAAACTTCTTCGAGTGATTGAATATGGCGAATTTGAGCGTGTGGGCGGGAATGAAACGATCAATGTAAATGTTCGGATCATTGGTGCGACAAATATTGATCTGCCCGCTGCTGCGGACGCTGGTGAATTTCGTCACGATCTTCTGGACCGTTTAGCGTTCGACGTTATTACTGTGCCACCTCTCAGGGAACGTCAGGATGATATATTGCTGCTTGCAGAAAACTTTGGTCGGCAGATGGCTTTGGAGCAGGAATGGTTGCAGTTTCCCGGATATACTGATGAGGCAATTGAGGCGATGCTGGAGTATCAGTGGCCGGGTAATGTCCGTGAGCTTAAAAACGTTGTTGAACGCGCTGTTTACCGAGCTTGGGACGGTGAAGAGCCTATCGGTGATATTGTCTTCGACCCCTTTGAGAGTCCCTATAGGCCCAAGGCTGTAAAAATAAGTCAAAGGAATGGGCAAGCCGTGAACCATGTTGTTCCTGATCGTTCGGATACAAATAATGATTATGGCGTTGATGTTGATGCACCATTTGACTTTAAGGAAGTGATTTGTGGTCAGGAGAAAGCGATTATAACGAAGGTCTTGGAGAAATTTCGGTATAATCAACGTCAAGCAGCCAAGCATCTAACGTTAAGTTATGATCAATTTCGCCATCTTATGAAAAAGCATGAATTGTTGTCATGACTAACACCTGATTTCATTTTCGTGACTTGCGCAGGTTCCTGCTTTTGGCCATAGTCGCGCCATGGCAGACCATATATTCATAGAAAAACGCAAACGTAGCCGCAGGCGATATGCTCTTTCGTTCTCCGTAAAGGTTGTACTGAGTTTAATTTCAATTTCACTGCTCGTTTGGATGGCTTTTACCCAGTTTATCGGCAATCCCAATGACGTAGAATGCACGGGTGCATGCGAACCAAGCATCAGTATTGGGACATGGATACTCGCAATCGCCCTTATGTTTGCGGCTGTTATCGGCGCCGGGGCCTTTTTAGGGATGCTTGTCAGTGTTGTGCGAAGGCGAACAGCGAAACAATATGATTCACCTTTTGCAAATATCATTGAGAAAGCCGCAGAAGAAAATTCTGATGACGAAGCTTAGCTCAGGTATGCTTTTGGGACTGCCGTGTAGGTGACCATTTTTCCAATATTGTTGTTACATTTGCATCCTGCCCGTCAACAGTAACACCCTTGATGATGATTTTCTCACCGACAACATTTGCCATGACGATAACGGCAAGCAAATGATAGAAAAAGTCGAAGGTGGCGATATTTACGGTCAGTCCACCCACTGCATATCCCACGAGGCTGAGTTGGATTGCAGTGCACAGGTCTGCTAGCCATTTGGTTTGGTCATAGGACTGAAAACGTTTTGCAGCGCTGCCCGCTGAATACCATCCGGTAAACAATATTGTCAGGAATAAGATAAGGCCAATATACCCATGTTCCGCTAATACCTCAAAATATATGGAATGCGGGGCTCTGGGTTCAAAGCCGTCAGGCATATAGAGTTCGCGTGCTTTTTCATCATAGAATACGTCAAATCCACCACCCTCAAGAAAGTTATCACCCGCAAGGTTGGTTGAAAACTTCCACATCGAAACGCGGCCGACAAAGCTATCATCTTCGGTAGCGTTTTCGGTACTTTGTATTCGCTCCTTCCAGCTATCAGGCATGAATGTAATTGCACCAATGACAAGAGGAACAACAAGCGCGATATAGGCAAATTTTCTTTTACTTTTTAAAAGTGTCATTGCCATCACAGCAGCAAAAGCAACAAAACCACCACGAGATTGAGTTCCAAGAATTGAAATAGCGGTTAATGCCGTAGCCCCAAGCATTGGCCATTTCAGGAGTTTATGCGGTGGGTGCTGAAAGTGCCAGTAAGCAACAGGCAGAAACATCGACAGTGCCATGGCCAACTGGTTATTGTCTTCTATCATACCGCCGGCGCCTTGCACGCGCGCCCCACCACCGGTCAGGATCGTGAACAAGCCACCTTTAACGCTTACATATGCGAGCGATAAAGCCATGACCCATACGAAAGCTTTCAGGCGCATCGGGCTTTGCATGACAATAATGGCGACAAACGCAAACAATAGAACCTTTAAAAAATGTATGAGTTTGAGAATGGCCAGATCAACATTGAATGCAGCCACGGTCGTGAAGAGTACCCAAATCAAATAAAGAACCAACGCCAGCATAATGGGATGGGAAGGAAAGCTTTTCTTGTCTCGCCCAATAAGCATACCGACAATTGTGCAGGCAGCAACACCATCCAAAAATGGAAAAGTACGAACCCACCCAGCAACCTCAAGGTGAGGGTTCATGTGGGAAAACCAATTCCAGATCAGAACCCCAACGTGGGGTTTAAAGAGCGCAAATGCGATCCAGGGAATTGCAATCATTAATAGGAAATATCCACGCACGGTGCTGCTCTTATAGTTATGAATGTATCACTCTTTTGCGAGTTTGCACGATAATGATAGGAAAGTGCAACCCGCTTGCTTGACAGCGAGGTCAGTTTCCCTAGCATGTGCAATCTTAAGGCTAGGGTTATACTTAATTTATGTCGACAAATTAAACCGACATGGAGGGCACAGATGAGATTTATAGCCAATATGGCTGCGGTTTACTTACTTATTGCAGCAGCGATTTCCAGTGTAAGCGCGCAAAGCGAAATTGCAGATACTGTGATTTGGGGTGGTCCAATTTATACAGCTGATGACGCTAATCCCGAGGCAGAAGCTATAGCGATAAAAGATGGTCGGTTTGTTTTCGTAGGCTCAAGATCTGAGGTGCAAGCCTTTGTGGGGGATACGACAACGGTTCTTTCTCTAGATGGTGCGGCGTTATTTCCCGGGTTTGTTGATGCGCACGCACACCTTCTTGGCATTGGTGAGCGCGAGTTGACACTAAATCTGGAAGGTAGTGCCTCGCTTAGTGATTTTGTTGAAAAGGTTAAGGCATGGCGTGAAGCCCACGATGATGCCGTTATAGTAGGGCGTGGCTGGATCGAAACCCATTGGCCTGAAAACCGCACGCCAAGTCGCTGGGATATCGATGATGTTGTTGCGGACATTCCGGTTATTTTGAAGCGTGCTGACGGCCATGCAGTCGTTGCGAACTCCAAGGCATTAGAAATGGCGGGCATCAGCGGTGCCACAGAAGCACCATTCGGTGGTGAGATTCACAAGAATGCGCTTAATGAACCAACTGGTATTCTCGTTGATGCAGCGATGGGGTTGGTTAATCCCTTAATTCCAGCGACGGACACAGCACGTATCACCGAGGCCCTTAAAGTTGGCGGCGATGTGTATGCTGAATATGGTTGGGCCGGGCTGCACAGCATGTCTGTTAGTTGGCCCGAGGTTCTGGCAATGGAAAGTCTATCTGATACCGGTGACCTTGGCATTAGGGTTTATAATTCAATTAATCCTGGGGATGCTTCCAACCTATTTGCAGGTGGCGCCAGAGTAAGCAATTCCGGAACAATTATCACCAAGGCGATTAAGCTCTATATGGATGGGGCCTTAGGATCTCGTGGTGCTGCGCTTCTGGAACCTTATTCAGACGCTGATACACATGGACTGATCACGATCAAGGAAGAAGATGCCCTGCCCATAATGGAGCAGGCGCTTAGAAATGGTATTCAAATGAATATCCACGCCATTGGTGATCGAGGTAACAGGCAGCTTCTTGATTGGTACGAGCAGATATTTGCGAAAGTAGATAGTGCGGATCGTGCTGTTGTTGATCCTAGGTGGCGAATAGAGCATGCTCAAATCGTTCATCCAGATGATATCCCACGGTTTAGAAACCTTGGTGTCATTCCGTCAATGCAACCCTCCCACGCGATTGGAGACTTGCATTTTGCCCCTGATCGCCTGGGTGATGATAGGCTGCTTGGGGCTTATGCTTGGCAAAGTTTGATTGCCAGCGGTGTTATTGTCCCTGGTGGTTCCGATGCGCCGGTAGAACGCGGTGATCCCTTGATTGAATTTTATGCAGCAACAGCTCGGAGAGACTTGAAAGGCTTTCAAGGACAAAACTGGCACGCAGAAGAAGCGGTTAGCCGTGAAGATGCATTGAAAATGTTTACGCTGTGGCCCGCGATGGCTTCTTTCACAGAAGACGAACAAGGGACGATAACTGTTGGGAAGAAGGCGGATTTAACGGCTTTTGATATTGATATAATGAGTGTCGATGAGGCTGATATTCCAAAAGGCCGTGCTGTTTTGACGATGGTCGATGGAAAAATTATATTTGTTGATCAGGAAACAGCTGAGTAACCAAATAAAAATATTTAAGAAGGGAGCCTTTAGGCTCCTTTTTTCTATCTGAATATTGCCTATATATTGCCTGCAATTAAAAATGACATGTGGACGGCGAATGACAATCATAGAAACCATTGTGGGTTTGACAATTTTTGTTGGGGTACTTTTTTTGTCAAAATGGCGCGAAAAGAAACGTCAGTTGGGTAAACCCGCCTTGATTCCGCATGTTTATACGCAATTTACGGCGATTCTCGCTATTTTGGTTTTACTTGCGCATTTAGTTGCACTCGTGACCGGCGTTGAATGGCAATCCCCTCTTAGACCGTCAATTTAGTTTTGAGTGCTTTTTAATCTTGGTCAGCTTTTTCATCGATTGGTGTCGGTGGGCTGCTTTCAAATAGTCTGGTACTAAAATAGCGGTATGACAATGCCCAGATAAGTGAAGCAAAGAAACGCCTGTGACCGCTTTTACCTCGGACAATGTAGATGCCCGATGGATGCTTGAAAATATTAGCGATCAGTTTTTTGCTTTCTTGGGTTAATTGGTCCTTGGTTTCCTTGCTGACACGGCGACTGAAGAGCTGAGTGTCTGCTTCACGCCTTGATGATCGTCTGCGCAGCAAACCTAACGACATTACAATGCTGATTGCGATAATGATCAATACAATGACCACAAATAGCAAGATATAGACCGGGCTGAAATCATCACCGCTTTGCAGGCGAGCTGCAGTTTCATCCAGGATGTTGTCGATAGTGATGCCGTCGGATGCTTCAAGGTTGCCATCAAGCCCAAAACTATAGATAACACCGTCGCGGCGATCGAAACCAGCAATGATCCCGTCCCCGCCATAAACGGAAATATAACCATTTGATCCAACGCTAATACCGTAAAGTGGTGTCGCTTTGCATTTGGCTTTTAATACGGTTAGGTTCTGGCTTCGTGAGTAAATTTGAAAGTCGGTAACTTCTTCGCATGGGCTGCGAAATAGTTGTATGGCCTGTGTAAGCTTAAAAGCGATAGCATCGGGGGTGTTGTCACGGTTTAAGCTTAAATGTATATCGACTGCCAGCGTTCGAACATCACCTGCCGCTTGGTTTGGAACCGTGTCTTGTGCCGAAGCATAACTGTATCCGCTGAATAACACGCAGTTTGCTATGATAAGAATATGTTGAATGAGCTTAAACAGGGCCTATCTCTTTGTTCTGCGGTTTGTCTATTCATTTAATATTTCTATTCTTGCCGAGAATTATTTTCTATTGATTAACAGTATGCAAGAAATTTTAAAAATGAAATAAAAAGCGGAACCGACATCGGGGGAAGATGTACGGTTCCGCGAATGACACAGTCAGATCAAGGGAGCTAATAGGCTGTATCAGTACACTATAGATAACCTACTGCATCTTAATAACTGGTAAACAAAATACAAAATTACTCGTTTTTAGTGAATATTTTTGCAAAAATTACAATTATTTTGTTGTTTCATGCTGATCTGTATATTGAAATCAACACCAATTCCGCAAAAATGATTTCTAATTTTCTCGCATTTTTAGGGCGGCAATGAATGCATTATGCGGGATTTCTACTTTCCCATACATTCGCATTTTCGCTTTCCCTTTCTTCTGTTTTTCTAGCAGTTTTTTCTTACGGGTTACGTCACCGCCGTAACATTTTGCTGTAACATCCTTACGCATTGCAGAAATTGTTTCCCTTGCGATGATTTTTCCGCCGATTGCTGCTTGAATTGGAATTTTAAAGAGCTGACGAGGAATAAGGTCTTTCAGTCGTTCACACAGTGCCTTACCGCGTCCGGCAGCCTGGCTTCTGTGGACAAGCATAGAAAGGGCGTCAACGGGTTCAGCATTGACCAGAATAGACATTTTCACGAGGTCTGATTGCTCATAGCCCGCCATATCATAGTCGAAACTAGCATACCCACGACTGATGGATTTTAGGCGGTCATAGAAATCATAGACCACTTCATTGAGCGGAAGTCGATATTTTAACATCGCGCGCGTACCTGCATATGTCAGGTCAGATTGGATACCGCGCTTGTCCTCGCATAATTTTAAAACTGCGCCCAAGTGATCATCGGGCACCAGTATGGTTGCATCAATCCAAGGTTCTTCGATACGGTCAATGCGTGTAACATCCGGCATGTCCGCAGGATTATGCAATTCGACCATTGAGCCATCATTCATATAAATCTTATAGATCACACTTGGGCTGGTGGTGATCAATTCAAGGTCAAATTCACGGTTCAAGCGTTCCTGGATGATCTCCAGGTGCAACATACCAAGGAAACCACAGCGGAAACCAAAGCCAAGTGCGGCTGAGGTTTCAGTTTCAAACTCGAAACTTGCGTCATTTAAGCGAAGTTTTTCAAGGGCATCACGTAGGCGTTCGAATTCTGATGTGTCTGCAGGAAACAAGCCACAGAAAACAACAGACCGGCTTGGTTGGAAACCTGGTAATGCCTCAGCACATGGTTTTTTCGCGTCCGTGATAGTGTCACCGACATGGGTATCTGCGACTTCCTTGATTGATGCCGTGATGAAGCCAACTTCACCGGGGCCTAGTTCTGGTACACTGACACCCTTTGGCGTGAAGATGCCAACACGGTCAACCAAATGTTCTGTATCCGCAGCCATCATTTTGACGGTTTGGCCTTTTTTGATTTTGCCGTCGATAACCCGAAGCAAAACCATGACGCCCAAATAACTGTCATACCAACTATCGACGAGCATAGCCTTTAGCGGGGCATCAGGGTCCCCCTCAGGGGCCGGTAAGCGCTCCACGACGCTTTCGAGTACATCTTCAATCCCGATGCCTGACTTGGCAGAACATTCTACGGCATCAGACGCGTCGAGGCCGATAACATCTTCGATCTGTGTGCGAACACGTTCAGGCTCCGCGGCGGGTAGATCAATTTTATTGAGCACGGGCACGATATCATGATCATTTTCAATGGCTTGATAAACGTTCGCTAATGTCTGGGCTTCTACTCCCTGACTTGCATCAACAACAAGTAGAGAACCCTCGCAGGCAGAGAGGCACCGGCTTACCTCGTAGGCAAAATCCACGTGACCAGGGGTGTCCATAAGGTTCAGAATATATTTTTCGCCGTTTTGTGCTTTATATTCTAGCCTGACCGTTTGGGCTTTGATGGTAATACCGCGCTCGCGCTCGATTTCCATATTATCAAGCACTTGTTGCTTCATTTCACGGTCTGAAAGCGCGCCTGTAACCTGTATCAGACGATCGGCCAAAGTTGATTTTCCGTGGTCAATATGCGCAATGATTGAAAAATTGCGGATATTTTTTTGCTCTGTCATTTCACTATAATCTCGGTTTGTGCATTTGCTGTGCACTTATGTAATAAAAACGATGATCTTAAAAAGGAAGGACTCTGTCGGGTGATTTGTGACCATCCAGAAAAGCTCGGATGTTTATAAGAACTTTTTCACCCATCGCTACACGTGCCTCTACTGTTGCAGACCCCATATGAGGTAAGAGAACAACATTCTCGAGCTCAAGAAGTTTTGGATTAATTGTTGGCTCTTCTTCAAACACATCAAGACCAGCACCAGCAATTCTGCCTACCTCTATAAGATCAGCAAGTGCATTTTCATCAATAATCTCACCGCGTGCTGTATTAATAAGCACTGCATGCGGTTGTAGTCGTTTTAACCGTTCACGGCCTAAAAGGTGATGCGTTTCCTCTGTAAGCGGGCAATTAACCGATACAAAGTCCATGCGGGATAGCATCTCATCAAGATTATCCCAATATGTTGCTTCTAGTTCACCTTCTATTTCGACAGGTAGGCGGTTTCGTTTGTGGTAATGCACAGCGATATTGAAGGCCTTTGCTCGTTTTGCTATCGCCTGTCCAATACGTCCCATACCAATAATGCCCAACCGTTTGCCCTGAATCCGGTGACCCATTAAAAATGTGGGCGCCCAACCAGACCAGTCGCCGGCGCGTAATATTTTTTCGCCTTCAAAAATACGACGAGGAACAGACAGTAATAATGCCATTGCAAGGTCTGCTGTATCCTCCGTTAAAACGCCAGGTGTATTGGTAATGGTAATGTTTGCTCCCCGTGCGGCGGCAACATCAATGTGGTTAACTCCGGCCCCAAAATTGGCAATTAACTTGAGCGAGTTTTTACCAGCCTTAATAACATCTGCATTGATATTATCGGTTACGGTTGGCACCAGCACATCTGCATGTCGCGCGGCATCTTCAAGTGCTGCTTGGTCCATAGGTTTGTCAGCCAAGTTCAACTGCACGTCAAATAATTCAGCCATGCGGGTTTCGATAGAATCAGGTAATTTTCGGGTGACAATAACCTTCGGTCTTGTACGCATTGTCTTGTCAGTCATACTCATCATCCTTTTGGCCTATCCATACCTCTTTACAGAAGGGTATGGAAACTTGTTGCCTGATCACTAGCGAAAATATTATTCTTGGCATTGTAGCATTAGCCATGATCAGGCTATGTAACAGAAGCGAGCTATAGTTTCAAATCGGAAGGTGATACAGCGTGCTTATTTTTCGCTGTATAAAAAGGGCTAATCGTGAAGCAAAGATTGGTACAATATTCAGGCAAATGCGTTTTGAGCATTTTATTGGTTTTATTGGGTGTCAGCTTAAGTGTTAGTGCTGGCGCGCAGGATACGCAAAAAGTAGGGCCTAGCGGCAATATTTTGCCCCGGTTTGTGTCACTTTCTGCGGATGAAGCCAATATGAGAACCGGCCCAGGGCGACAATACCCTATTGAATGGGTATATCGCCGACGCAATTTACCGTTAGAAGTTATCGATGAGTTCGGGCCGTGGCGGAAACTTCGTGACCACCAGGGCACCATTGGCTGGATGCATGTGCTTTTGTTGAATAACAAGCGCACGGCAATGATTATGGATGATAAACTTCGTTTGTTTGAAGACCCGTCTGATGTTTCACCTGTAACAATTATCGCAGATAGGGGTGTCATTGGTATTATTGATGCGTGCGAAAACAGATGGTGTAAGCTTGAGATCGACGGAACTGAAGGGTGGGCAGAGCGGAAATCCCTTTGGGGAGTGTATCCAAACGAAACGATAGACTAGATAGTCGTATGCATTTTACGATTTGTGTTCATCTAAGTATCTGTATGAAGGTTAGTCATCCATGTCATTAGATGGTTTTGAGATTGTCCCGTATGATAAAAAGTACCAACCGGTATTTTATGAATTAAACATCGCGTGGCTCGAAGAATATTTCAAAGTAGAGTCAATTGATGAAGCGGTCTTGTCTGACCCTGAAACATACATTCTCAGCAAAGGGGGCGAAATATTATTTGCAGTTTCAGGTACTATGGTTTTAGGCGTTGTTGCCATGAAAACAGGTGGTGACGGTGTGTTTGAACTGACGAAATTGGCTGTGGACCCGAATATACGAAAAGGTGGTATTGGCCGGGCACTGTGTGAAAAAGTTATTGAGCGTTTTCAGGCGAGGGACGGCAAACTTCTTTATCTCGAAACGAACACACTCCTGAAGAATGCAATTCGGCTGTATCATAAAATTGGGTTTAAGGAATTGCCTAATCCGATTGATAGTCCTTATGAACGTTCAAATTATTATATGGAATGGCAAGGTAATACTTAATGTCGACCTTAATTGATTTTGCTATAAATGATGTTGATGTAGCCGCAGTGAAAGCGATTTTTAAGGCCTATACAGATTGGATTCCGATTGATCTTGAGTTTCAGGGATTGGCTGATGAATTTGCCAACTTTCCAGATGGTTATGAATTTTTATTACTGGCAAAACAAAATTCTGAACCGATAGGTGCGGTTGCGCTTAAGAGGCATGATGACAATGTCTGCGAAATGAAGCGCTTGTTTGTGTATCCTCATGTTCAACGATCAGGAGCAGGGGAAGCATTGAGCATTCGTTTGATTGCAGAAGCCAAAAAGGCAGGCTATCAGAAAATGCTTTTGGATAGCCTTAGGCGCCTTGAGCCTGCGGTAGCCCTTTATAAGAAGCTCGGATTTCAAGAAGTTGAGCCTTATAATTTTAATCCGGAGGATGATGTAGTCTATATGGAGCTACTATTGTAATAATTTCTCTCAAATTATCACTGTTACAAATAGGGTGTAATGACATACGAGCATTTGAAAAAGACACTGTGGGATTTGGAGAGAAAATTAAGTAATCCAAATCTTAGGGGCGATAGCACCGAGTTATCGCAAATTATGCATGATGATTTTATTGAATTCGGTGCTTCGGGGCGCTGCTTCGACAAAACAGAAATTATAAATTTACTGGTAAATGAGCAAAATTATGTTGAGTATGAAGTTGAGAAGTTTACTTGCACGTTACTAAGCCCTTCTGTCGCGCATGTGACATACATTATCCCACAGCGGACCGATAAAAACGGTTCTATTCTTTATGGGTCAACGAGATCATCCATATGGAAGAATACGAATGGTGAGTGGCAGATATATTTCCATCAAGGAACTAGGATATTCAAATAAAAAAAGCCCCAGTTAGCTGGGGCTCTTTTTATTGCGTGATATTAGTTTGCTTAATCACCAGATGCGATACGCTCGACCAGTTGTTTTACTGTTGGTACAAAACCATTTGAATAAAATGGATCGCTTCCGAAACGGAATGCGTTATGCCCTGCAAACAATAGATTCTCGTTAACGCTACCATCGTGCGCTACATCATCGAGTGTTTTCTGGATACAGAAACTTCTAGGGTCAGCAAGGCGACCTGTAGAATTTTTCTCATTGTCTGCCCAACTTGAGAAACGACATTGACTTAGGCAGCCTACACAGTCTGCTTGATCTTTTCTGATCTCTGCGTTTTTCTCTGCGCCAACAAAGATCAGCGTATCATCCGGGGTCTTCATCGCTTTTTCAAAGCCCGTTTTTACCCATTCCTGAATGCGGGCTACGGCTTCGCCGCGAACAAAATATTTCTTACGTTCAAGCGTTACTTCGGTATTAAACTCTTCGTCTTGCTGATTTCTAAAGTCAACCTGACGCTCTGAACGATTTAACAATTCACCCAAAAAGCTGTTTTTCACAGCACTAGAGAAAAACCCAGTTGGGCTAAAGTTTTGTAGTAACACGTCACCTTTTTTAAGGTTCAGTAGCTTTTGTTTCCATTTCTCGGAAATCGGGCTTTCTTTTGTAACAAGTGGGCGTGTTCCGAACTGGAAAACAATCGGGCCAAGTTCCTTGTTATCGATCCAGTCTTTCCATTCCTTCAAGTTCCATACGCCTCCTGCCATTATGATTGGCACATGATCAAGCCCGAGTTTACGCATGATATTGCGAAGCTCAAGCACGCGTGGGTATGGATCACCTGGTTTATTTGGATCTTCAGCGTTTGAGAGGCCATTGTGGCCTCCAGCTAACCATGGGTCTTCATAAACAACGCCGCCCAAAAGTTCAGCGGTATTTTTATAGGCCCGACGCCAGAGAGCGTTGAAGGCGCGACCAGATGAAACGATCGGATAATAGTGAACGCCGTATTTTTGTGCCAGTTCAGCTAGCTTGTATGGCATGCCAGCGCCGCATGTGACGCCGTGGACCATGTCCTTTGTCTTTGCCAGAACTTCGTGCAGAATCTTTTGTGCGCCACCAAGTTCCCAAAGCATATTGATGTTGATAAGGCCTTCACCGCGTGAGATTTCCCAAGCTTTGCGAACCTGATCAATTGTACCTTTGATGGAATAATCAATCATTTCTTCATGGCGATCACGGCGTGTACGTCCGTTATATTCATGCTCAATGATATTGCCGTGTGCATCATAGCTATCAGCAATTACAGCCGATATCGTACCAACGCCACCAGCAGCTGCCCAAGGCCCTGATGATGCGCCTGTAGAAATAGCGACACCTTTACCGCCTTCAATAAGGGGTAAAACGTCTTTACCGCCAAGCTTGATAGAGTTTAAACTGAAACTCATTAAGATCTCCCGCACAGTTTAAGCTAGCGTTGCGCTTATAGAAATTTATCAAATTATATTACTATATAATTATCCTGGTACGATATTACACCGTATCAGTTTAGTATATTATTAATTCAGTATTATACTGAATTTGAACGAAGGCTGAATGAATCAGCCTTCGTGCACAAATTTGCTTAATCGCGAGGTTTGCCTTTACCTTTACCGCCGCCAGAAGGGCCAGCCTTCGGTGGGCGTGCTTCTGGATCTTCTTCGCCAGTTTCCTGATCAACAACGCGCATAGAAAGGCGAACCTTACCACGGCCGTCGATTTCCAGGCATTTGACGTAAACTTCATCGCCTTCCTTGACCACATCGGTAACTTTTTCGACGCGCTCTTCAACAAGCTCTGAAATATGCACAAGGCCATCACGTGATCCCATGAAGTTCACAAAGGCACCAAAGTCCATGATACGAACGACTTTACCTTTGTAGATCACACCAACTTCTGGTTCTGCAACAATGCCCATGATCCAGTCTTTAGCAGCCTCGATTTGAGCGCCATCGCTTGACGCAATATTGATAGTGCCATCATCGTCGATATTAACTTTAGCACCCGTTTTCTCAACGATTTCACGGATAACTTTACCGCCCGTTCCGATAACTTCACGGATTTTGTCAGATGGAATTTTAAAGCTTTCGATGCGCGGTGCATGAGCAGACAATTCGGTGCGCGCACCTGTAAGCGCTTTGTTCATTTCGTCCAGAATGTGCGCGCGACCACCACCTGCTTGCGCAAGGGCAGTTTGCATAATCTCACGGGTAATACCAGTGATCTTAATGTCCATTTGAAGGGCAGTGATACCCTCTGATGTACCAGCAACTTTAAAGTCCATATCGCCGAGGTGGTCTTCGTCACCGAGGATATCAGAAAGAACAGCGAAATCGTCGCCTTCCTTGATAAGACCCATTGCAATGCCTGAAACCGGGCGGCTGATCGGAACACCAGCATCCATCATGGCGAGCGATGAACCACATACTGTAGCCATTGATGACGAACCGTTTGATTCGGTGATTTCTGATACAAGTCGAACTGTATATGGGAAATCATCTTTCGTTGGTAGAACAGCGTTCACAGCGCGCCATGCAAGCTTGCCGTGGCCGATTTCGCGGCGACCTGTAAAGCCAACACGTCCGCATTCACCCACTGAAAACGGTGGGAAATTATAATGCAGCATAAAGTTGGAACGGTAGCTGCCTTCCAAATTATCGATGATTTGCTCGTCTTCAGCTGTACCAAGCGTTGCAACAACAAGCGCTTGCGTTTCACCGCGGGTGAAAAGCGAAGAGCCGTGCGAACGTGGCAGTGAACCAACCTCTGAAACGATCGGACGAACCTGATCAAGGCTACGGCCATCGATACGCTTGCTTGTGGAAAGAATATTTCCGCGAACGATTGCGCTCTCAAGTTTCTTGATAAGGTCACCAACAACTGTAGTGCTTAGATCGTCGTTTTCTTCAATATCGCTCTCTAGCTCAGCGAAAACTTTTTCTTTCACTTCCGCAATACGGTTTGAGCGATCTTGCTTGACTGTAATAGCATATGCATCGCGAAGGTCAGCCTCGGCGATATCAGCGATTTTTGCTTTTGTAGCACTGAAGTCTGGGCCTTCTGGAAGTTCCCATGGATCTTTCGCTGCAACTTCCGCAAGGTCAATGATTGCGTTGATGACAGCCTGCATTTCATCATGGCCGAACATCACAGCACCGAGCATCACGTCTTCAGAAAGCTCTTTCGCTTCTGATTCCACCATAAGAACGGCATCGTGTGTACCAGCAACAGAAAGCTCAAGATCGCTTTCAGCAATTTGCTCAATAGTCGGGTTTAGGATATATTCACCGTCTTTGTAACCCACTTTGGCAGCCCCAATCGGCCCTAAGAAAGGAATGCCTGAAAGTGTAAGGGCTGCTGACGCACCGATCATTGCAACGATGTCAGCATCGTTTTCAAGATCATGGCTTACAACTGTACAAATGACTTGAACTTCGTTCTTAAACCCGTCTGGAAAAAGAGGGCGGATTGGACGGTCAATCAAGCGTGAGATTAGTGTTTCTTTTTCGCTTGGGCGGCCTTCACGTTTGAAGAAACCACCTGGAATCTTACCTGCTGCGTAATATTTTTCTGTATAGTTTACAGTCAATGGGAAAAAGTCTTGGCCAGGCTTCACTGAGCGTGCGCCAACAACTGTACATAAAACAGTTGTGTCGCCGTATGTTGCCATTACAGCGCCATCAGCTTGTCTTGCAATGTGGCCTGTTTCCAAAGTGAGCGTACGACCGCCCCATTCTATTTCTTTTTTATGTATATCGAACATTTAATACCTTTCGTGAGCTAGTTAGTTCTCAATTTTCTTTACCAACATAGCTCTGACATGGCCCCCTATGGGCATGCCCCGCTTTCAAATAATCCCGAAAACTAACATCTTAATGATCGGGCGTTCAGTTTAGAACTAGGCAAAACATACATCATAATGCTGTCATGGATATTACAGTGTTATGAATATGTTCCCCAAAAAGTAAGGCCGATCACACGGACCGGCCTTACTATCAGTTTTTTATTTTCTGAGGCCAAGGCGACTAATCAACGTTTGGTAACGTGATACGTCCTTGCGCTTCAGATAATCCAGCAGACTGCGGCGCTGGTTAACAAGTTTCAAAAGACCACGACGAGAGTGATTATCTTTCTTGTGCTCTTTGAAGTGTTCAGTAAGGTTTGCGATCCGTTTTGAAAGAATGGCAACTTGGACTTCTGGTGAACCAGTGTCGCCTTCTTTTGTTGCGTATTCGCTAATTACGTTTTGCTTTTCTTCAGCAGTAATCGACATCGTCTTCTCCTATTAAGTTACATATTGAAGACCCGCAGGGGGCGAACTTGCCCGTCTTCGGAATGGGCCATCGCAAGAGGCATGTCATTCACTGTTAGCACTATCGTGCCCTGCTTGGCTGTGGCAAGGTGGATGGAGCGACCATATTTGATGTCTTCTGCATCCTTTTCCGTAACGGCAACCGCCGGGATGTCGTCCAGCGCTGTCGTTATTGGAAGTACATATTCCACAGCGCGCGCACTATGGCTTAAGTCGTTTAGTTTTTCCAGTGAAATCGCATGATCGAGGGTAAAGGGTCCTACTTTTGTCCGGCGTAGCACGGTGATGTAGCCATAAGTGCCAAGTTTGTAGGCTATATCGCGCGCGAGTGAGCGCACATATGTACCTTTTCCGCATTGAACCTTGAAGGTGGTCTCATTTGTTTCTATGCTGTTATTTATAATGGTAAGTGATTGAATTTCAATGGGTCTTGGCTTTAGCTGGACGTCTTTACCTTCGCGTGCGAGTGCATAGGCGCGCTTACCATCTATTTTTATAGCACTATAGGCCGGGGGTGTTTGTTGAATTGTACCAACAAACTGTTGGAGCGTGTCTTCAATTGTATTTAATGCTGGAATATCGCCGTTTTCACGAATGACTGCCCCTTCACTATCGAGCGAATCGGTCTCTGTTCCCCACTTAACAGTAAATTCATAGCTTTTGGTAGCATCAACAATATAGGGCATAGTTTTTGTTGCTTCGCCGAGCCCTATAGGCAATATGCCGCTTGCAAGTGGGTCGAGCGTTCCCCCGTGCCCTACCTTTTGAGCTTTTGTAGCATGTTTAATCGCTGCGACAACTTTGGCGCTTGAGATGCCTAGTGGTTTATCAATAACCAGCCAGCCATCAACCTTATCGCCTTTACGTTTTCGAGCCATAATGGAGGGCTATTCTTCTTCTGATGGCGTGCCATCATCGCTGTGATCGAGATCGCGGCTAACGCGTGGGTCACGTAGCAACGTTTCAATGTGACTTGCTTCGTCAAAACTCTCATCCAACAGAAATTTAAGGCGTGGCATATATTTCATGTGGACCATTTTGCTCATCAATCCGCGGATATGAGGGCTATTACGGTTAAGCGCCTTGGTAATTTTGGTGTCCGGGTCGCCGCCCAAGGGCATAACAAAAACTGTAGCATTTCTGAGGTCGGGGCTAACGCGAACTTCAGATACAGATACAGAGACACCGTTCAAATCCTGGTCTTGTACATCACCGCGCATTAAAACTGTGGATATGGCATGGCGAATGTTTTCGCCAACTCGAAGTAATCGCAGGCTCGGACCGCCTGATCCAGTATGATCAGATTTTCCCATAGCGTTATAGCCTTATTCTTAATGGATACGGATGTTAAACGCGTTATAGTTTGCGTTCAACTTCCAGTAATTCGTATACTTCAACAACATCACCAGCACGGAAGTCGTGATAATTTTCAAATGTCATACCACAATCCTGACCAGAGCGAACTTCATTTACGTCATCTTTGAAGCGACGGAGGTTATTAATCTCGCCTTCGTAAATAATGACATCATCGCGCAGGATACGAGCCTTACAATCGCGGCGGATTGATCCTTCGATTACAAAACAACCAGCTGCTTTACCAGCCTTGCCTGCTGTGAAGGCTTCTTTGATATCCGCTTGACCGATAACATTTTCTTTGAACTCTGGTCCAAGTTGACCAATCATTGCTGCTTTTACCTCGTCGATGAGGTCGTAAATGATCGAGTAGTATTTGATCGTTACACCCTCAGTTTCAGCAGCTTCGCGGGCTTGGCGGCTAGGTCGAACGTTAAAGCCCATGATGAGCGCATTGGATGCCTGTGCGAGTGCAATATCAGTTTCCGTAATACCACCAACTGCACCGTGAATAACCCGGCACTGGATATCATCGTTACCAGCTTTTTGTAGGGCCTGTGTAATAGCCTCTACTGAGCCTTGAACATCGCCTTTCAGGACAACGTCAAAATACTGTGTGCCTTCATCATCCTTGATTTTGGAGAAGATAGACTCGAGTGTTTTTGGTGCAGCCATCGCAGCCTGGCGTTTCTTAAGCGCCTGGTCCTGACGGTAGGCAGTGACCTCGCGGGCACGCGCCTCATTCTCGACAACAGCAAAGTCATCACCAGCACCCGGCGTACCATTAAGACCAAGAACCTCAACAGGGACACTTGGTCCGGCTTCTTTAACTTGCGCACCCTTGTCATTGATGAGCGCGCGAACCTTACCCCATTCAGCGCCTGCAACAAAAATATCACCAATTTTAAGCGTTCCGCGTTGGACAAGAACAGTTGCAACAGGGCCGCGGCCTTTATCGAGTTTCGCTTCGACAACAACACCTTCTGCAGCACGGTCTGGATTTGCTTTCAGCTCGAGAATTTCAGCTTGTAGACCGAGGGCTTCCTTAAGTTTGTCCAAGCCCATTCCTGTAATAGCAGAAACTTCTACTTCTTGTGTGTCGCCCTGGAATGTTTCAACAACGACTTCATGCTGTAATAGTTCCTGACGAACACGGTCAGGGTTAGCCCCTTCGCGGTCCATTTTGTTGATTGCAACAATCAATGGCACTCCTGCCGCTTTGGCGTGGTTAATCGCTTCGATCGTTTGTGGCATAACGCCGTCATCACCAGCGACAACAAGGACTACGATGTCTGTTACGCTCGCACCGCGTGCACGCATTTGCGTGAAGGCAGCGTGGCCCGGTGTATCAAGGAAGGTAATTTTATTATCTTTATCAATCGCCACCTGATACGCACCGATATGCTGGGTAATACCGCCAGCTTCACCAGAAACAACATTTGCCTTCCTGAGGGCATCAAGAAGTGATGTTTTACCATGATCAACGTGCCCCATGACTGTAACGATTGGAGCGCGCGGGCTTAGATCTTCTTCGCGGTCATCTTCACCGACAAGGCCGATCTCAACATCCGCTTCGCTAACACGTTTTGCAGTGTGGCCAAATTCTTCGATAACCAACTCGGCAGTATCTTGGTCCAATGTTTCATTGATGGTTGCGATAACACCAAGTTTCATTAATGTTTTGAGAACACTTGTTGCCTTTTCGGCCATACGGTTTGCCAAATCCTGAACGCTGATTGCTTCAGGGACTGTAATTTCGCGCGACTGTTTTGGCTGGGACGGTCCTGCGTTGCCAGCGAGCCCCATTTTCTTTGCTTGCATTCGTTTGTAGGATGCCAAGGAGCGCTGACGCTCTTCGCCGCCGACATTCGATATACTCAAACGGCCACCCTTGCGGCGATCATCGCCGCCGCGACCACGGCGGTTTTGTTGCTCGTTATTATTTTGGTTTTTGCGGTCTTTCGCGCGCTTTGGCTTACCTTTGCGTTCTTCACGTTGAGCATCGCCGCCGCCAGAGGCTTGGCGTGCCTCGCTTGCTTTTCTAAGTTGCACAGCCCGGGCTTCAAGATCAGCTTTTTTCTTAGCTTCGGCTTCCGCTTTTTCTTTTGCAGCTTTTTGCTCTGCCAAGCGTTTTTCGGCTTCGGCTTCGGCTTTTTGCTTTGCTGCTGCTTCCGCTTTTTTCTTTGCGTCTGCTTCCGCTTTTGCACGTGCGTTATCTTCTTCGCTGCGGGCGGCTGCTTCTGCTGCTTCACGCATCTTACGTTCTGCTTCTTCTTTAGCGCGTTTTGCCTCTAGCGCAGCTTTTTCTTTGGCTTCAGCCTCAGCGCGAATTTTCGCTTCGCCGAGTACCTTGGCACGCTTTTCCATTTCAGCGTCGGTTAGCGTCGTACCTGAAGGAGATGCTGGTTTTTTAGGCGTGAAACTCTTTGTCTGCTTAGGAGCAACCGGCTTTGTTTCTGCCGGAGTTGAACCTGCTGCCGCGCCGCCTTTGGTCAATATACGCTTTTTCTTACGTTCAACGACTACTGCTTTGCTTCGGCCATGGCTAAAGTTCTGGCGAACTTGGCCAGTTTCAACGCCTTTTCCAACACCAAGTGTTGTGCGTCCAGACAGTGTGAGTTTTTTATCGTCGCTCATGCTACTCTTCGTTCCTTTAACCCAGCGGCTATTCAGGTATACCCCGATAGCGTTTTAGGCGATCAAGTTCAGCTCTTAATATCTTAGCGCCGCCACTGTTAAAAACAGCGACATGCACTACATTATCTTTTCCAAGCGCTTGACTAAGCTGCTCCCTGCTGAAAAGCGATGACATGATCGCTTCTGCCGGCATTGCTGCGCTCATTTTATTTCGACCATCATCGCTACTGTCGCTTGCGGTGATGTATCCAATAATATCTCTTGCTGACTTGCCAACAGTCTCCGCTTTGATTTTATCAAAGCCGGTCACTATGTTGCCAGCCCGTTGTTCCAAACCCAACCGATCGAGGCAGCGTCTGGTTAATAATCGCTCAATCAACGACGGTAAATCACCGGCATCTTGTTTATATGATGCCTTCAAAGACCGCGATACGGCCTTCGTAAACTTACCCGAAGCTATATTGTCGTCTAATATAGCTCGATTAGCGCTAATCCATAAGCCCCTTCCTGGCAGCTTATTTGCCAAATCCGGAACCAACGTTTCGTCTGGCCCAAGGACCAGGCGAATTAAAGTCTCTTTTGAACCTGTCGCCCCGCTAATGATACAGGTGCGATCATTTGATCGCTTGTCGTCTTTGAATGCGTCGTTCACCAGATCTGTTTCATTCTTGTTATTGGTTTCGGACATATTCAATTTTGACGGTGTTTACCCGTTAAGCTCCTCAGCGGTTATTCTTTGCGAACTAAGTTGTTTCTTCTTCGGCTGCAACACCGTCTTCTTCAGTTTCATCGGTTTCTTCGGCAGCAGGCATAAGTTCCTCAGCGGTAATCCAACCAAGAGCAACGCGCGCAGACATAATCATGTCACTTGCCTCTTCTTCAAGAATCGAGAATTTGCGAAGAATACCATCTTCTTTGCTGGTAAGCTCATCAGCTGCGCAACCAGCGAAATCTTCAAGTGTCTTAATCTCGTCTTCACCGAGTGCTACCAACATTTGCGGTGTTAAGCCTTCCATGTCCGCCAGGTCATCCTGAACACCAAGTTCAATACGTTTGGCTTCTGCTGCACTTGCCTCGGCTTCCAGGAAATCGCGTGCGCGTCGCTGTAATTCAGCAACTAGGTCGTCATCGAAACCTTCAACACCTAAAAGCTCTTCAGGTTCGACATATCCAATTTCTTCTACCTCGGTAAATCCTTCAGCCACAAGAAGATGAGCAAGCGTATCGTCAACATCAAGCGCTTCGATAAAGCGTTGGCTTTGTGCCATAAACTCTTCTTGGCGACGTTCGCTTTCTTCAGCTTCTGTCATGATATCAATTGTCCAGCCTGTTAACTGGCTTGCAAGGCGCACGTTTTGACCACGGCGGCCAATTGCGAGTGACAATTGATCGTCAGGAACAACGACTTCAACGCGAGAACGTTCTTCGTCCATAACTACTTTAGCAACCTCGGCTGGCTGCAATGCGTTGACAATGAAGCTTGCTACGTCAGGTGACCAAGGGATAATATCGATTTTCTCGCCTTGTAGTTCGTTAACAACCGCTTGTACCCGGCTACCACGCATACCAACACACGCACCAACCGGATCAATTGATGGGTCATTAGAAATAACCGCAATTTTGGCACGGCTACCCGGATCACGAGCAATAGAGCGTAGTTCAATGATGTTGTCGTAAATTTCCGGAACCTCTTGAGAGAAGAGAGACCCCATAAATTCTGGGCGAGTTCTGGAGATGAAAATCTGTGGGCCACGGTTTTCACGACGTACTTCATAAATGAAGCCGCGAATACGTTCGTTCTGACGGATATGTTCACGCGGGATGACTTGATCACGGCGCATGATCGCTTCTGCACGACCAAGATCGATAATCACGTTACCATATTCTACACGCTTGACCATGCCTGTTACAACTTCACCAACGCGGTCTTTATATTCGTCATATTGGCGTTGACGTTCTGCATCGCGGACTTTTTGAACAATAACTTGCTTGGCAGTCTGGGCAGCAATACGACCAAAATCCATTGGAGGTAATGAAGAGGCCAGATAGTCACCGGGCGCAGCGTCAGGTTTGCTATCTTTCGCGTCCTCTACACTGATTTGTACAGCTGGGTTTTCCACTTCTTCAACAACTTCTAGAACGCGGAACAAGCGAATATCGCCAGTGTTTTTGTCAATCTGCGCACGAATTTCGTTCTCGATACCATATTTGGATCGAGCAGCTTTTTGGATCGCTTCTTCCATTGCTTCAAGAACGATGACTTTATCGATCGATTTTTCGCGTGCGACTGCATCAGCGATTTGCAGTAGTTCCAGTCTATTTGCACTGACAGCAGGTGTCATTACATTCACTCCAGTTGCTTTGAGGGTCACATACCCTACAAACCAGTTTCATTCAACCGGCAGACTTAATTATCTGCCTGCTCCATTTTACGCTGCTTTTGCACAGCGTCTAGTAATTCGTCGGTTAATAAAAGTTTAGCTTTGTTGATTTCGTCAAACTCTAGTGAGATGTGACCTTCTTCAGTATAGATATCCAAGAGGTCATTATCATAGGAAACAATACGCCCCCGAAAACGGCGCCGTCCTTCTATCTGAGTTTTTAATTCTATTTTGGCGTCAAAACCAACCCAACGCTTAAAGTCTTTCGGCCGTGTCAAAGGCCGATCTATTCCCGGAGAGCTGACCTCGAGAAGATACTCATCAGGGAGTGGGTCTTCCACATCCATCAAGGCAGAAACTTCTCTTGATAGTTTTGCGCAATCATCAACACCCATCGTACCATCAGGCTTTTCGGCCATGATTTGTAATGTTGGCTTACGGCCTCCTCCGTATGTTACACGAATGAGTTCGTAGCCCAAAGCTTCTACTGTGGGTTCAATTAAAGCTGCAATATTGTCAGCAGGATCGCTCAATCCAGGTCCTTTCATTTTTTGCTTCAATATATTTCAGGTACGGATTATCGCAAAGTGGGCCTCGACCCACTCCCGAATAAGTCACAACACTCTGGGAGAAGCGGCTCCTATATACAGGTATGAACGCTATGCTGCAAGCCACAAATGTGTATTTTGCATTATGAAGCTCAGGAATGTGGTAAATATACTTAAAAAGTAAGATCAGGGCGGCTTATCAACACTTTTTAAAGATAAAATACGTGGCTTTTCCTTCCATCGCTTTTACTTCATAGCGTGTTTCTGGCCAATCATCAGGCCGTTTCTGCCAGTCAACTGGATTTTCTGCGGTCCAGATAAAATCATTCCGATTCGCCATCTGAATCATTGTCCATTCGCGGTAGATAGGATGGTCTGTGCCAATGCGAAATTCACCGCCGGGTTTCAAAATACGAGAAATATCGTCGAGATTGTCAGGATTTACGAATCTTCGGCGAGCATGTCTTTTTTTGGGCCACGGATCCGGGTGGATGAGAAACACTTTGGATACGGAAGCATCCGGAAGATGCCATAGAATATGCCTCGCATCATCACTATAGACACGAACATTCATAAGATTGTTCGCTTCAACCTTGTCAAGGAGGCTTGCAACTCCATTCATATAGGGTTCACATCCAATAAGGCCAACAGATGGATTGTTTTCAGCCTGCCAGGCAATATGTTCACCTTTGCCAAAGCCGATTTCCAACCATATATCATCACATTCATCAAAAAGAGCCCGAGTATTCAGTGGTGTATGGGGTGTTTTTTGTTTTTGAGCTTCGATTGTTATCTTGGGCAAAAGACCATTAATCAAATCGGTTTGCCGATTGGATAAGGTTGGACCCTTTCGCCGCCCAAAGAAGCGCTGTTCAGGGCGTAGATATTCAGTGTCTTTATGCGGTTTCTTCATCATAGGCGCAACTGGTAGCCTATAATTTGTTTTTCGGCAATCAGTCTATTTGAGAAATAACCTCAATTTATATACAGCTGCTGGCATATGGATTATTGCAAGATTTCCGGCCTGTTAACCCTAAGCTAATATTTGAAATGTATTTTTTCGGTACATTTTAAAATATTTTTTAGGAATACTATGGCCAAGAAAAAAGCATTTGGGACGTTTGGGCGTAAACCTTCAGGTTTGATCGCAAGCGCGCTTGCTCAATCATCGCCGGCAAAATATATCGATGATCAGGCAATTTTGGATGATATTAATGAAGGCGGTCCTGAGCAAATAACTGAGGGGAGCGATAAGTCGAAGCCGCAAAAACGTGTTCTCGCCAGTACTCTTTCAGAGAAAGATAAGCAAGATTGGTTATTTAAAGTCAAAGACCAGATTTTGCCGATTTTATTAAGCCGTATTGATGTGGAGCCGGCGTCACTTTTGGAACGCGATGAATTACAAAGGGAATTGGAACCCGTAATTCATGATGTCATCGGCGCACTTAAGCTAACGCTAAATCAGGATGAATTTAACGAACTTACGCCGCTTATTTTAGATGAGATGGTTGGTTTTGGGCCGCTGGAGAGGTTGCTGGCAGACGAAGCGGTTAGTGATATTCTGGTAAACGGACCAAAACAGATTTTTGTCGAAAAAGGCGGCAAGCTTCAACAGTCAGATTTGACCTTCCGCAATAATGAGCATGTACAGGAAATTGCGACGCGTATCTGTAATAAGGTGGGCAGGAATGTAAATGTTACTTCACCGATCGCGGATGCCAGATTACCTGATGGCAGCCGTGTGAATGTTATCCTACCGCCACTCTCGCTCAAGGGAACGGCAATCTCAATTCGGAAGTTTCGTCAGGACCGTATGCAACTTGATGATTTGGTTGACAGAGGATCATTATCGGCGGAAATGGCTCGCTTCCTAAAGATCGCCACACTCGCAAGAATGAATATTGTGATTTCTGGCGGAACGGGTTCAGGTAAAACAACGATGTTGAACGCCCTTTCGCAGTTCATTCATCCTGGTGAGCGCATCGTTACAATTGAGGATGCTGCTGAGCTTCAGTTAAAGCAACCCCATGTACTGCCTTTGGAAACACGGCCTGCAAACCTTGAAGGGCAGGGCGCAATTACCATTCGTGATCTTTTGATCAACTCACTGCGTATGCGCCCGGATCGTATTATTCTCGGCGAGGTTCGTGGTGACGAATGCGCGGAAATGCTTCAAGCGTTCAATACGGGGCATGACGGGGGTATGTGTACTATCCACTCAAACAGTCCGCGCGACGCGATAACGCGTATGGAAAATTTGCTTCAGGCGTCTGGGTCACAGTTTCCAATTGCGGCTCTTCGGCGCCAAATACTTGATGCTGTTGATGTCATTGTTCAGGTTAAGCGTTTACGCGATGGTTCCAGAAAAGTGATCGCCATTGAAGAATTGGTGGGGATGGAAGGCACTATTGTAACCTCTCAGACCTTATATAGTTTTGACTATAATGATAATCCAACTGCCGATCAGATTGAGGGTGACTATGTGCGTAAGGCCACGAGGCTTCATAATGAGAAACGGTTTGTTGAGGCAGGCCTTGGCGATAATATTAAGGAGCTTTACCGATGACAGCCGATAAAAGCTCAAATCAAAATAGTCTACTCGTTCACAAGGTTCGGGTTGAGGTTTCAATTATTATGTCCGACGGTTCTAATATTGAAGGGTGTGTTTTCCTCGGAGAAGGTGAACGTGTCTCTGATATGTTGAACTGTGAACGCAGATTCCTGCCGCTTGAGTTGTTAAGTCAGGAATTATTATTGATCAACAAAGACGCGATAGCGCTTTGTAAACCTATTAACCGGCCAGACTAAAGTCTGATAATTCCAAAATATTAATTCTATTGTCGCCGCTTATTGATATAGGCGGCGATTATTATGGTTAATAAGGACAACATGATTATCAGCATTATTTTACTGAGTACGGAAATCATGGGCGCTTTGATCGCGCGTGGAAGGACGCTATCGAGAATACCTTGTCTATTGATCTCAAGTTGGCTGATCGTGCGGCCATAGGGATCAATAACAGCGCTTATTCCGCCCCCTGCATTTCTAACCAAAGGTAATCCTTCTTCGATTGCCCGAAAGCGGGCAAGCGCAAGGTGCTGATGCGGACCTTCGGTTAAACCAAACCAACCGTCATTTGTAATGTTTAAAAGCCATTCTGGTCGTTTTTCTGTGCTCCCATTATTGACAACGCCGCCGGGGAAAATGATTTCGTAACAGATCAGCGGTGAAAAAGCCGGAACCCCCGGTAATGCAATTGTTGCATTCTGGTCACCGCTCTTGAAGGCTGAGCCACCTGTTAACTGTGATAACCCAAGCGCGTTTAAAATCCCTTCAAACGGTAAATATTCTCCGAAAGGCACCAGATGCTTTTTGTCATATCGCGCATGAATGTCGCCTTTGTAGTTAACGGCAAACAAGCTGTTGTAAAAGTCATAGGAATTTTCATTGGCTGAATATCTGGGAGCACCCACCAAAGCATAAGATCCGCGCTCTAACAGGCGAGATAATCGCCAACGCGGGATTGAGCCTTCCCTGTCGAATGTTTGTCGTTGCACGGATGTCTCAGGCCATATTAAGAGTTTTACACCATCGGCTTTGCCTTCGGTTGATGATCCCCGTGATAAAGACATATGTTTGTCGAAATGATTTTCTATTAAATAGGAAATCCACTTTTCACGCTGTTTTATGTTTGCTTGTACAAGTCTAAGCGAGACATTCGTGTGATACTCTGTTTGTACGTTGTCTAAGCGAAGATAGCCAAGGCCCGCAACAACGACGAACCCCCCAACTGTGATAGCTGGAATAACAAAGCCCAGCGAATTTCTCCTAACCAGTAAACATACAAGTGAACCAGCAACGGTCATGCTTAAAAGTGACAACCCATAAACAGTGATAAAACTGGCTGATTGTGCCACCGGTAACCAGTTTGCCCACATTGAACCAATCACATGCCAAGGGAAACCTGTGAATAAGAAACCCCGGGCAATCTCTAGCAATGTCCAGATCGCTGCAAAAACAAATATCCTTGGTATCAATCGAACTTTTGTCAGCCAAGTAAGCCAGAAAGCAAGGCCAATATATATCGAGAGTAAACCGGAAAGCGCCATGATCGCAAAAGGGGCAATAACAACAGGGACGGCATCCTGCTGTGTGAATGAATAACCAATCCAGTTTAAACCAACAGATAGTAACCCAAAGCCAGACCACCAACCAAAGTTAAAGGCCTGTTTACCCGATGGTGCGCGCTCAATTGCAATCAACCATAGGGGCACGATGATCAATAAAAGAGGGAAAAAATCAGTTGGCGCAAATACCCTTGAAATTAACGTACCCAACAGGAAAGCGAATAGCCAGTATGCGATTGCGCCCTTTTTTTCAATCCAGATAAAGAGCGTGTCTGCATAAGTGGCTAAGGGGGGCGAAGATGCATTTTTCATAAGTTGCGCTGTCTTTTTATAATTTTTGTATTTCGGTATTATTGTGTTTCAGCGTCTAATGCGCTGCTATAAATTCTTATTTTGTGAATTCGGCGCGGGTCTGCATCCAGAACTTCAAAACTATGCCCTGAACTGTGATGGATAATCTCGCCGATTTCCGGGATATGGCCCGCAGACGAGAAAACCAAACCACCGAGCGTATTTATATCTTCATCGATATCGTCCGATAGAAGACTTGCACCTAAGGTTTCTTCTACCAACTCAATTTCTGCTCTGGCATCAGCGTCATAATAACCATCTGGGCTAGTAGTGATTTCCGGGTCTTGCTCGGTATCGTGTTCGTCTTCGATTTCGCCTACGATCTCTTCAACCATGTCTTCCACGGTAACCAGCCCATCAGTACCACCGTATTCATCAACTACGATCGCCATATGTGTTCTACTTGCCCTCATTTTGGCGAGTAAATCGATAACTTTCATCGATGGGGGAACAAACAAAACAGGTCGTTGGATTGCTTTGATACGAAAACTGTCACTATTGGCGCCGTCTGCAATGGCTTTAAGCATGTCTTTCACATGAACCATTCCAATAACATCATCCAGTGTCTCACGGTAAACAGGCATGCGTGAATGGGCAGCATCCGAGAAAACTTTTAATAAATTGGAGAAGTCACTATCCTGGTCAACGGCCGTAATATCTGCACGCGGAACCATAACATCGTTAACACGCAGTTCCCCGTATTCGAGGATATTAAAAAGCATGGTCCGCTCTTCAATCCCAAGCGCGGGTGCACGTGTTTCTTCCTCGTGTTCCTCGATGGCTTCCTCAAGACTCTCACGAAGGCTGGTTTCAGTTGTTCTTCCGCTTAAAGATCGTTTGATAGAAGCAAAAAAGCCTGAATTTTCAGATCTGTTTTTAGTGTCCGCCACGGTTCATCTCGGCATTATTATCCAAATAAGGGTCGCGTATATTTAAACTTGAGAGGATTTGTCGTTCTCTGTTTTCCATGATCTCTGCATCATCATCATTGATATGGTCATATCCAAGCAAATGCAATAAACCATGGGTCACAAGATGTGTAAAATGATCAGTAAGTGACTTTTTTTGCTCCAACGCTTCTGTTTCCAAAGTTTCATAGGCAAGGATTAAATCACCAAGCATGAAAGGGGGCATGGGTTGGGATACATCATTATCCCTGGAATTTAACAAGAGTTCCAGGTCATCATCATCCAAACCTGGAAAAGACAATATATTTGTCGCTTTGTCTTTACCCCTGTAATCACAATTATATTGGCGAACAGTGTCATTGTGACTAAGAACAATAGATAGTTCGCAGCTGGGCAACAGACTTAATTCTTCTAGCGAGAACTCATACTTAAAGGTCGCCTGGATTGCATCTTCAAGTGTATGTAGCCACAAGTTGATAGGGTCCCAGCCAGGGATATTACAGTCTTTGTTGCTGTGTATTTCTACGTCAATATCTATGTTTCCAAGGGAAAGCGTCGTATTTTCAACGGTATCCGACACTGGATGATGAGATGCGCCTACTTCGTCCATGAATTTGGCCTTTAACCTCGACCGTCATCATCGCCGTAAGCATCAACAATTCGGCCAACAAGCGGATGTCTGACAACATCTTGGTTTTGAAACCGAGTGACCGCTATGCCTTTCACATTGCTCAATAAATCAAGTGCATGTGTCAGGCCGGATTTGGTGCCACGAGGTAAATCAACTTGACTTGGGTCGCCGCATATCACCATGCGACTGTTTTCACCAAATCGTGTCAAAAACATTTTCATTTGCATTGGGGTCGTGTTCTGAGCTTCGTCGAGAATAACGAATGCATTCGCGAGTGTCCTTCCCCGCATGTACGCAAGAGGCGCGATTTCAATTTGATTGCTTGCTAGGCGTTTTTCAACTTGCTCGGCAGGCATCATGTCATAGAGGGCGTCATATAAAGGCCGAAGATAGGGGTCAACCTTGTCTTTTAAATCTCCGGGTAAGAAACCCAGGTTTTCGCCTGCCTCTACAGCAGGGCGTGATAAAATAATGCGGTCAATTTCGCCTGCGAGCATTCTTGCGACAGCCATTGCTACAGCGAGATAGGTTTTTCCGGTTCCTGCGGGGCCCACACCAAAGACCATCTCAGTCTTTGAAAGTTTGGAGATATAATCTGCCTGCCCAGGTGATCGCGGCATGATCACACGGTTGCGGGTTGTGATTTTCATATCTTTGGAAAGCGAAGAATCTGAGGGTGTTGGAGTGCCTCGATTTGATGACGGTGTTTCATGTTCTTTATTGATGGGGATACCCTCGGCCATTCTGATTGCACCATCGACCAGGCCTGTATCGATCGTCTCTCCTAATTTGGCACGATCATACAATTCATGAAGAATAGACTCTGCCAAATGTGCGCGATCATTATTTGCTTCAATAGCAATACGGTTGCCCCTATTGATCAGGACAACACCAATACGCTGCTCTATTCTTGCTAAATTCCTGTCATGTTCACCAAAAACGATGGCTGCAATGCGGTTGTCATCAAACTCAACGACCTTACGGTTATGATTTGAAGGGTTTTTCTTGTCCCGCTTAGGGCGCTCTTTAGCATACATATTCAAGTAGCAGCTTTCTCCGGTAAGCGAATGAATGATTATCAGCTATCACGAGCTTAACACATGCCTCGATAGCTCGCAATTATTGTTCCGCTAATACGCCTTTCAAACTTCTTGGCCCAGCCTCAACAATTTCAACCTTAGCCAGTTTGTTCATCATGTTGCTCGCAATATTATCTGTACTGTGATCTTGCACGGTGTTTGTTACATCAACATGAACGGCTTGCAGATAAGGGCTACGACCAACGAGTTGGCCCTCTTCTTTGCCGATACGCTCAAGCAAAACATCCATTGTTTTGCCAACAGATGTTTTGTTGAAGGCTATTTGCTGTTCACCAAGCAATGCCTGAAGTGCGGTTAAACGCTCTGATTTTACATGCTCTTCAACCTGAGTTTCCAATACTGACGCAGGTGTGCCTGGCCGTGGGCTGTATTTGAAGCTGTAGGCTTGCGCATAATTCACTCTGCGAACCAATTCCATTGTTGCTTCAAAGTCCTCATCGGTTTCACCAGGGAAGCCAACAATAAAATCTGAAGAAAGAGCAATATCTGGTCGCCCAGTGCGAAGTTCATCGATGATTTCAAAATAGCGTTCAGCAGTGTGTTTGCGGTTCATTGCATCCAGGATTTTATCTGAGCCACTTTGAACCGGCAGGTGCAAGTACGGCATACATTCTGGTATGTCGCGGTGGGCCGCAATTAACTCTGCATCCATATCTCGGGGGTGCGAGGTTGTGTAGCGAATGCGTTCCAAACCGTCGAGATCAGCAAGCCTTTTAATAAGTTCGCCCAGTGATGCCGTTTTACCGTTTTCTAAGTCACCGTGGTAGGCATTTACATTTTGACCTAATAACGTGATCTCTAACACGCCTTTTTGGATTAAAAGCTTGGCTTCATCGATGATATCTTGAACTGGTCGGCTGTACTCAGCGCCGCGAGTATAAGGGACCACACAAAATGTGCAAAATTTATCACAACCTTCCTGCACGGTCAGGAATGCAGCAGGGCCTTCATAATCACTATCTTGAGGAAGGTGATCAAATTTTGTCTCAACAGGAAACTCTGTGTCTAAAACCCTAGAGGATCTACGACCAGAGCGCCTTTGCTCTTCAGCTGATTTGAGCATATCCGGTAAGCGGTGATATGTCTGCGGACCAAGGACTAGATCGATAGCTGGTGCACGGCGCATCATTTCTGGGCCTTCCGCTTGTGCTACGCAACCTGCAACAGCAATATACATGTCTTCGCCGCCTTCGGCTTTGGCGTCTTTGATTTGGCGCAAACGTCCAATCTCGGAATATACTTTTTCGGCTGCTTTTTCACGAATGTGACACGTATTTAATACAACAAGGTTTGCTTCGTCAGGAGTTTCCGAAAGAGTGTATCCATGCGGTTTCAAAACGTCGGCCATACGTTTTGAGTCATATACATTCATTTGACATCCATAGGTCTTGATAAATAATTTTTTCGTCAAGGCCACACTCCTTAAACAATCAACTCTGAATTATATCAGCGTATATTTGTGAAATTAGACTATTTTGGAGGGCTTCATACGCTATTTGATTGGAAATCGCTAGAATAAATCGACCTAATTGCCCCAGCTTCCTGCTTTGGCAATCGTCCTATAATATTATTGGTTGGTTTTGACCTTTAGTCGGGTGTCTTCCCAGATATCTTCTCTGGGCCATGTTTACGTTTGCCCATATTGTATTCTGCACGGTGGGCACGTTCTAAGCCTTCTCGGATCAATTGCTCGCTGGTCAGAGCTGCGTTCTTGCGTGATCCTACCTGCTCAAGCGATATCGGCGCGTGATATTCGACTGTTGCAACAATACGTGCTCTTCCGAGGAATTGCTTTAAATGAAGCAGTAATTCCATATCACCGATCCAGGCTACCCACGGTTTCTGTGAACGCACCAAAGGCATGCCATTGACTTCGGTATAGGAAAGTGTGATGGGCTGAATGCATAGGCTTTCATCGAGGCCATGATTTGCCATTTCTGCGACAGAGAAAAGTGCAGATTTAAAGGGGGCCACTTGCATTCCGTTTGTTGAGGTGCCTTCTGGAAATAAAATAAGACTGTTACCATCTTTTATTCGGTCAGTAAGCTCGTCACGTTGTTTCAGGCTGTCGCTACGTCTTGTGCGATTGATGAAAAGCGTTTTCTGCAGTGCGCAAACGCTTCCAATCATACCCCATCCGGCAATTTCAGATTTAGCAACAAAACTAGAGTTCTTCAGAATGCCGCCGAGCACAAGAATGTCTACCCATGATATATGATTGGCAACATAAAGCGTGGATTGGCCATGAGGTGCCTGACCGATCTCATGAACTTTAAGACCAATGATCCGACAGGCAGTTCTGTGCCAAAACCCGGCTAGCGACCACCAATGTTTTTTTGAGAAACGAACCAATAAAAATTGTAAACTGAGAACAGGTATAGACATTGCTATTAGCAATGAGGTTCTGACGATGCCCCTCAGGCTCCATCCCTCAGTGGAAACAGTAGATTTTAATCCTGCATACTCTACGCTCATGAAGGCTTCTCAGCAAACCTATTCAGTTTCGTCCAGTGGTACACCGTAGAGTTCCATCCGGTGATCGATCAGTTTAAAGCCAAGTTTGCGTGCGATCTCTTCCTGCAGTTTTTCGATTTCATCGTTATGAAATTCTAAAACTTCACCAGTTTCTATATTGATCAGATGGTCATGATGCTCATCGCTGACAGGTTCATAGCGAGAACGACCATCTCTGAAATCATGGCGCTCTAAAATGCCTGCTTCTTCAAACAGTCTTACGGTGCGATATACAGTTGCTATACTAATGCCAGAATCGATTGCTGTAGAGCGGCGGTAAACTTCATCCACATCAGGGTGATCGGTTGCGTCGCTTAATACGCGTGCAATAACCCGCCTTTGGTCAGTCATGCGCATTCCTTTTTCAAGGCATAATGCTTCGATGTCCTGTGAGCTATTAGGCATGTTTATATCCTGTACTATTTCGCTGATACCTGATTGTTGCGCAAGATATGCCACAAGCCGTTTACAAGGGCAAGCCTCGTGACGGTTGTTAAGAAATAGAAGAAATGATGATGTTAAGCTGGGAAACTATTTTGCCTTGCCGCGACCGAGGCCAATTTTTTGCGCAAGCATACGGCGCTGATTGGCATAATTTGGTGCAACCATAGGATAGTCCATCGGTAAGCCCCATCGTTCTCTATATTCTTCCGGAGTTAAGCCATAACGGGTCTTGAGGTGCCGTTTTAACATTTTAAGTTTTTTGCCATCTTCGAGGCATATTACGTAATCAGGCGTAATTGACTTTTTAATTGGAACGGCTGGCTCTAAGGTCTCTTTGTGTACGGTGTTGCCGATATGCAATTGCATAAGTGTGTTGAAGACTTGCTCGATCAGGTTGGGTAGTTCACCTACGGCAACCGAGTTGTTGGCAACATGAGATGAGACTATATCCACAGTAAGAGCCAATACTTCATCTCTGTTAACTTGCTTGTCTTCCATCGTTTTCTTGTTCCAGTTAAATAGCATTTTCGGATAACATGGAGAATACGCTTGATTTATTGCAGGTCAGGCATAAAATTTACCGGACAGCATTAATTCAGTAGTTTTCTTATGTCATCATCTCTTGATCAGTTTATCGACCTTAGGGGTATTACGTGTCCAATGGCATTCGTCAAAGCACGTCTATTCCTTGATGAATGCGCGAGCGAAGAAATCGCTGGAATTCTTGTCGACAAAACAAAATCAAATGACCCACTGCCTCGCTCTATAGAAGCACTTGGTCACTATCTTCTTTCAGTCACTCAGGTTGGTACTCTTGAAGAACTTCAAGAATTGTACCCACATGATGCCAGCCCTTTCCCCGAAACAAGTTTACAGCTAATGCTAATAAAAGTTCAAGTAAAGAAGTGAAAAAAAATAATTTAAAATTTAATTAAGTGTAATGCGAAGTTACATTTCTAGCTTAAAGGTTAATGCGTCAATTTTTTTTCTATCTAAAGTTTGATAATATTTACTGCGAATGCCCGTTTTTTTGAAATTAAGTGACTTGTATAATTCAATTGCTTTCATGTTGTCTTGCCTGACTTCTAAGAATACTTCTTTAACTTTAAATAAATGCAACTTAGCCAAGGTTGATTTTAAAAAATTCGTGCCATGTCCTTTGCTTTGATATGTTGGCGCAATGCCAATGGTAATAATTTCTGCTTCGGTATCAACGATACTTAATACGCAAAAACCAATTGGGTTATCGCCGTCGCAATAGAGGTAGGCATGAGTATGTCTTGAAAGTAATAATGAATGTATGTCACTTGTGCTCCATTCCTGCTGTTGGATTGCACGAAAAGTGTCGCAGTGTAATTGAGCAAATATCTCGATTGCTTGTATGTTGTCGTGACTGACCTCGATCAAGGAATGATTTTGATTTTTCGCTGTGCTTGTCATCTATTTTGTTTGAAAATTGAATACTGGCTTTGCCTTGACGGCATCTGGCGCGCGTAAATAATGGGGGTTTGCCGGATTTGAAGTTGATGACAGCGATTGAGCCATATACCCAAGCGTTTCGGTGTCACAGGATTGCTCGATGAATGTGTGTTGATCAATATTCGTCAGTTTTTTGATGTGTGAGGCGCCGCTTCCTATTATATGCGTTTTTGTTGTTTCAGAAATTTTTTCCACAATATCAGAATTCTTAAGGGATGCTGCCTCTGATGTGGCTGTTAGACTACCACCTTCCGTTTTTTCGAATTTTTGATAGTAACTTGTCTCTCCTCGGCCAGCGATACAGGTATGTATCGTACCGTAGGCAGGTATTTGTGCGGCCAAGCATTCAAGGCCACTGACACCTATACAGGGTATTTTCAAACTAAGTGCCAAGCCGCGAGCAACCGACAAACCAATCCGCAGGCCGGTAAATGTACCGGGGCCAACTATGACCGCGATTTTTTTCAGGTCAGCCCACTCAAGGTTCGATTCTGTAAGTAATGTTTTGATCGTTGGGAGCAATTTTTCTGCGTGCCCACGGCCTATATTCTCGGAATATTTCGCAAGGCATTCCTCATGATTAACAATAGCGGCTGAACAATAATGTTCTGACGTATCAATAGATAGTGTGATCATAAGTAAGTTTAATTCTCAAGTGGGTCAGAAAGCTTGTGTATATCAAGCTATAATATTTATACAATAGCATCAAATTTTAACCGGTATCCGTGAAGACAAATTCGTGCATTCCGTTCGACAGTAAAGGGCAGGTGAAAATTAATATACGCCTAGATGACTGATTGATCACTCGGTATATTTACTGAGCAGTTTGCAGCTTTTATTCGATGAGAGCTTCAACTACTATAGTTATTTTCGCCCATTTAATGGACATCTGGTTTTAAAGTTATCATTATTGACCAAATGCCTGTCAGTTTTTAGATGTAACGGCAAATGAGAAGCTTAATGAATGGATGATGGGTGGCCATGGCTATGCAAATATATAAAAATATAGTGTTGATGATGTTGGCCGTGTTGGGCATGAGCATATCAATTGACGCCCAAACCGATGAGTCGATTGTATTTTTAATATATCACCGTTTTGGGGAAGATCGTTATCCGAGCACAAATATTCGCCTTGATCAATTTGACGCGCAAATTGAGGAACTTCGAAGTGGCGACTATACCTTCATGAAAATGTCGGATGCGGTGAATCGGCTTCTAAATAAAGAATCTGTTCCTGAAAAAGCGGTAGTAGTTACAGTTGATGATGCGTTCAAGAGCGTTCTAACTGAAGCGTGGCCCAGACTGAAGCAGGCAGGAATTCCCCTTACATTATTTGTTTCAACTGATCTGGTGGACAAACAGACGCCAGGCTATTTAAATTGGGACGAAATCCGACAGCTTCGCAGTGACGGTGTTGAAATAGGCCATCATGGGGCGGCTCATAGTCATCTACTATACGAAGAAGGTTCTGGCGCCCAGGATGACATTGAGCGCGCGTCAAAGCGTTTTGAAGATGAGCTTGGATTTATTCCTGGCATATTTGCGTATCCTTATGGTGAATACGATCAAGGACTGATAAACCTGATTGAAAGGTTGGGGTTCAAAGCGGCCTTTGCTCAATATTCGGGGGCGGCACCAATTGGTGGAAATCATTATGCAATTCCTCGTTACCCGGTTAACGAGCGATATGGCAACCTTGATAGATTTCGTTTGATTGCAAAATCAAAGGCTTTGCCTGTGAGGGACATTATACCCACAAGCGTTACGCTGTTGGATGAGCAAAACCCGCCATCATTTGGTTTCACAGTTGATAGCAGTTTGACCAGTCTTGATAATCTAGCATGCTACCCAAGCCACCTTGGTGAAGCAGCGAAACTGATTAAACTAGACGGAAATAGAGTTGAGGTTCGATTCAACAAACCATTTCCGCCTGGACGTAATCGTATCAACTGTACCTTGCCTGCTGGCAATGGCCGTTGGTACTGGCTAGGTCGTTATTTTCTGGTCCCGGGAGGCGTTCCAGATTAAATTTTTAGGGGCTTGTTACCCTCGAAGGTTACATTTCCACCGGTTGAACGTCGATCACTTCAGGAACATAGTATTTCAGAAGATTTTCAATGCCATGTTTTAGTGTGATAGTTGAGCTAGGACACCCTGCGCAAGCGCCTTGCATTTGAAGATAAACCACACCTTCCTTGAAGCCGCGGTAAATTATGTCGCCGCCGTCTCCCGCCACTGCAGGGCGAACCTTCTCATCCAAGAGGGTTTTGATTTGCTCGATAATGTCAGCGTCTTCTTCTGATTCCTCAACAGCAATATCATCGCTGCCTGACCCCGTGATAACAGGTGCCCCGGATGCAAAGAACTGCATCAAACCAGCGAGGACAAGGGGCTTGACTGTTGTCCAATCCATCTCGGTTGCTTTTGTCACAGAAACAAAATCATATCCGATGAAAACGCCCGATACGCCGTCTATTGCAAAAAGCGCTTGCGCCAGCGGTGAATTGTCGGCCGCATCTATGTCCGAAAAGTTAGCGGTTCCTTGTTCGAGAAGAGTTCTCCCGGGTAAAAATTTCAAGGTATCCGGGTTTGGTGTAACGTCGGTTTCTATAAACATGACTAAATCCTTCAGGTTTTATATTCAATTGGTATGAAAATGCCAAAAGGTCAAGTCTTGACTATAAAAATAATGAAAATTCAATGTGAGATCTTTTTGCCGGGTGTTCTATCCAAGAATGTTTTTTCGAGCATTTTGAATGCAATCGTGAAGGTGTGTATCGGTTTCATGAATACGGCACAGAATAAGGGAGCCTTGTATCGCTTCAATCGTCTGACTTGAAATTTCTTGTGCCTCAATAACCGGAATGCCTGTTTTTGCGATATTCTGGCTAAGCAGCTTTGCCCAAACCTTCACGGTTTCTCGAATAGCTTTTCCAAACAAGGTTTTGCCGTTACCGAGCATCAGACTATTCATAAGGCAGATGGGAGTGTCGCCATTATAATAATTCAAAACACCTGAGAGGCTGTTTTGTATGGCTTGTTCCGGGTCTGGCCCGCTAAGCGGTGCGAGCACATGCTTTTGTAATAGACTACCCATGTAAGCGAGGGCATGACGTGCCATGTCTTCTTTACCCTTGGGGTAATGATGATACAGGCTTGCCTTTGAGAGCTCTGTTGCTGAAGCCAATTTGTTCAGGGTTGCGCCGTCATAGCCATAATGTTGGAAAATTGGAATAAGGCGCTGTGCTCTCTCTGTTTTTGATAGCTGGGCAGTCCGGGGCATAATAGGCCTTTGAGTTTTAGTATTCACATAATAACCAATCGTTCGGTTATTATGTGTGCCTGGTTGGATATTTGCAAAGCATTTGTCAAAAAACTTGTATGAAAGGCATTTTGTGCCCTAATTTGGACGAATAGAAGTGTTTGGGTAGATATGTTTGTAATTACGATGGTTTACATGGTCGGGATACGTTAGTGGCGGAAAAAACGAAAAAAAAGTCCAGTGCTTCCTCAAGAAAAGGCAAGAAGGCAGTTTTGAAAGCTGAAAAACGTGATAAGCCTATTCGTTCTAATCGATCCAAGAAACGAACGAACAAAACCTCGGCTAAGAAAAATAGCGCGGCTACGAAACCCTGGTTTAAAAAACTTTTCTATTACGGGGCTGTTGCTTCCGTGTGGAGTGTTATTATCGGGGTCGTTCTTTTGGGCTATCTCGCCCATGACCTACCGGATATGGATAATTTACCCCATCCTGGTGCTGGTGATCCTGCCGTAATTGTTAAAGCAGCAAATGGTGTGACCCTGGTTCGGCAAGGTCCAATATATGGTGACTGGATACCTTACCAAGAGGTTCCAGAAGCTTTGATTATGGCCCTTACATCTGTGGAAGATCGATATTTCTTTGCTCACAATGGCTTTGACGGTCGTGGATTTTTACGTGCAATTTATACGAACGTGCGTGCAGGGCGTGTTCGTGCGGGCGGTAGTACAATTACTCAGCAATTGGCGAAGAATATGTTTCTGACGAACGTTCGTTCGTTTAAACGTAAAGCGCAGGAGCTTTTGCTTTCTTTTTGGCTTGAGCAGAAATTTACCAAAAAGCAAATCCTCTCGCTTTACTTAAATCGGACATATTTTGGCGGGGGTGCATATGGTATCGACGCTGCGTCACAGAAATTCTTTGGCCATAGTGCAAGAAGTTTATCAGTAGCAGAATCAGCGTTGCTTGCCGGATTAGTGAAATCCCCTTCTACACTCGCGCCGCATATTAATGCGGAAGGGGCTTGGGAACGTGCCCAAGTTGTATTGGGTACAATGGTTGATGCCGATGCAATCAATCAAACAGCGGCAAAAAAAATTGCTGCCCAGCCTCCGATAATTAAAACTTCGCCGGTTGGAAATGATGTTCGATATTTCAGTGATTGGGCCATTCGGGAAGCGCGCAAGCAGTTAGGGGATAATGCCCCAAGGTCATTGGTTATCTATACAACGCTTGACCCCGCTATCCAGCGCGCTGGCTCCTTAGCGATAAAAAGAGGGTTAGATCAAGAAAGCGCCAAACATGGAGTTGGTCAGGCTGCGTTGGTTGCTGTTGATCATGACGGTGCTGTTCGGGCCATGATTGGTGGTGCGAATTATGGTAAGAGTCAATATAATCGGGCCGCACAAGCACAGCGACAACCCGGTTCAGCTTTCAAATTGTTTTCTTACCTTGCCGCGATGGAACAAGGTGTTTCTATTTCTGATCAATATATCGACGAGAAGCTAACGATCGATGGTTGGTCACCCAAAAATTACACTGGCGTTTTTAATGGACCGATGACTGTGAGAGAAGCCTTTGCAAGGTCTATCAATACAATTGCAGTACAGGTGGCTGAAGAAGCGGGCCGAGAAAACGTAGCAGAAATGGCGAAGCGACTTGGAATACAAACCAATATTTCACCCGTTGCAAGCTTGCCCCTTGGTACAGAGGAAGTTCGTTTAATTGATCTTGCTGGTGCTTATGCTGTGCTCGCGAATGGAGGGCATAAAGCAAATCCATACGGAATTATTGAAATTACGTCTTTAGAGGGGGAGGTTCTATACAGGCGTCAGGCGCAGGCTCCGATGTCGCTACTGGATGTTGATATTGTCCGTGATATGACAAATATGCTGACAGCTGTCATCACTTGGGGATCTGGTAAAAATGCCAAGATTGACAGACCAGCAGCTGGTAAGTCAGGGACCTCTCAAGATAGTCGGGATGCTTTATTTGCTGGTTTTACAAGTGACCTGTCTTGCGTTGTCTGGGTTGGGAACGATGACGGGACACCAATGAGGGGGGTCACAGGCGGTGGTTTGCCAGCTCGTATATGGGCTGATTTTATGCTGGATGCCCATGTGGGGTTAAACCCAAGACCATTGCTGGCAGACGCCGTATTGTATGAAAATGCTCTGACACTTGATGATAGTGATGCACCAACAAAGAAAAAAAAGCGTGGCATTTGGACGAGACTATTTGGCGGTGAGTAAGAAGGCTTACAGTCTAATAGTCATTAGGCTTTGGCCAGAACTTCGTAGCCAGGCCCGTTCTTTTTGATACTCAGGTCTACATGATTGCACATGCGCCCAGAAGCGGTCTGAATGGTTCATTTCCAATAGATGACAAACTTCGTGTGCCGCAACATATTCGAGTATGTCTGGTGGCGCCATGATTAAGCGCCAATTAAACCTTAGTGTTCCTTTGGATGAACAGCTTCCCCAGCGGGTTTTCATGTCACCTATACTGATTCTCGAATAGTTTACACCGAGGGTTTCAGCGTAATAGCTTGACGCACATGTTAATTTCTCTGAGGCAGTTTTTCGCAGCCACCTTTCTAGACGTTTGCCGGCTTGATCAATTGGTCCGCCAACAATGATAGTTCTATCTTGATTGTCATTTGCAAACCAAACTTTCCTCGGGGGGGTGTTACTGTATTCTAATCTGTGTTCCTGACCTTCAAAACAGATGACGTCACCGGTCTGCAAGGATGAATTTTTAAAAATGTTTGTTTGATCTGTAATCCAGTCAATATGGTTTGTGAGGAACTCTTTTACTTGAGTTTGTTTTGCGCCGTCGGGAATGGTTACAACAGGAAGGCCTGATTTCGTGTCCATTCTCAAAATTAGTTTTTTTGCTCTTTTATTTTTGCGAACATCAATTGTTATAGGCCCGGTCACGGTGTTAAGAGTGATACTCGTGACAGGAGATTTTTGAGTTTTTGATTTCGAAAACCACATATGGTTTTAAGCTCTCGTTTTTATGCTGGCCAATCAACCAGATGATCTTCGAAATCTCCAGCTTCCCGTTCGTCAATGTAACGTCCCTTTATAGAAATTCCTGCTTTGTGGACACTTTCCGGATCGCCGCTAACCAATGGATGCCAATCGGGCAGATCTTTCCCTTCATAAAGCAATCGATACGCGCAGGTACTTGGCATCCAGGGAAGTTGATGCAACATGGTTGCATCCATGACTACACAGTTGCCAACGTATCGCTTTCTTACGAGATACTTGCTGCATTTAATTGTTTGGCTATCAACAAAACGACAAGCAACATCAGTGTAATATATTTCACCAGTGTCTTCGTCTTCTAGCTTGTGGAGACAACATTTTCCACAGCTATCGCATAGTGACTCCCATTCATCGCGGTCCATTTCCGTTAATGCTTTTCGTTTCCAGAATGGGTTTTCTTTATGATCCGCCATTATGCAGCTTTCTTTAACAGAGGTCTCAATGCATTGGTAATGTCTTCTGGCTTATCACGAGCGGTAAACAAACGTTGATAATTTCCATTTTGATCCATTAAGAAAATTACGGATAAATGATCCATCAAATACCCATCAACATCATCGCTTTCACGCTTGGCAAAATACACTTTATATTTTTTTGCAACGTCAGCAATTTCCTCTGCTGAGCCAGTTAGTCCAATCATCGATGGGTGGAATAAGGGTACATATTCATTAAGTGTTTCAGGTGTGTCACGCTCAGGATCAACCGAGATGAAAAGAGGTTGTATGGGTGATGTGTCGTAGCCTTCTTTTTCAAGGTCAAGCAGGCTTGAGGTCAGTTTTTGTAGTTCAAGAGGGCAAACATCAGGGCAATAACTGTATCCAAAGTAAACCATCATGTGTTTTCCTCGGAAATCATCATCTGATACCTTGGTACCTTTGTGGGAAATTAATGTAAAAGGCCCACCTGGCCCTGATTGGGATGTCGTCTGAGACGGTGAAGAAGCATCATCAGGTGAATTGATTAATACCCGCAACCCCAGAAACGCAATAACAATTACAACAGCGCCCCAGGCTATAAGACGGACAGACTGCATCCTAACTCTCCATTTTTTGAACAGGATTAACTCGTATAATTTGGCAGAACCATTATCATTGGCTGTAGTTATAGAAATTTGTTTGCCAGTTGTCACTGTTAAGAGATAAATTGCCGCACAGTCTAGTTTTTATTATATCGTATACACTATAAATAATTCAAAGTTGTTAGGATGAAAGTAATGTTGAACCAAATGCGTGGTTTCCTTTTAATTTCCTTCGGGATGTTCACTCTGTTGTCTCTGGGGACCTTTAGTTCGGCTTATGCACAATCTGATCAATTTAAACTCCTCAGGGAGGTTGGCCGTGATGATATCAAAGAGGTTCAAGCGCTTTTGAAAAAAGGCGTTTCCCCTGATACTCGTCGCAGAAGTGATGGAGTGCCTGGTATTATTATCGCAGCAAAAAATGCTAACGGAAATATGATGAAAGTTCTGTTGGATGCGGGTGCAAATCCAAACTTGGCAGATAGAAACCGCGGCGAAACGGCTTTGATGATACGCGCACTTGCTGGTGACACTGCTCAGGTAAAAATGTTGCTCGAAAATAATGCAGACCCTGACCGTGCCGATATTGGTCAAGAAACAGCCTTGATGAAGGCTGTAAGGGCTCGAAAGTTTAGAGTTGTAGAGGTGTTATTAGACGCGGGGTCTGATCCCAATGTTCAGGACCTTAGTGGTAAAACAGCGCTGGAGTATGCACAAATTAGCCGTAGTCGGCGTATGATACGTGCTTTGCAGGATGCAGGCGCAACCTATTGATAGCATGGATATAATACAAGAACAGGACAGGTATGAAAGACACGATACATCTGTTGCCGATGTTTATCGCGATGGTCGTGTCCGATTGGGGACATTAGTTCTTATTCGATGGCTAGCTGTTATTGGTCAGCTTAGTAGCCTACTGTTTGTATATTTTATTCTTGATTTCTCGGTCCCGATTTATCTGACCATCTCGGCGGTTGGTATATCCGCCGCATTGAATTTGTGGCTATCCTTTCAAGCCGATATGAATCGTCGTTTGACAGATAAAGAAGCCGCGGGGCAACTAGCGTTTGACCTATTGCATCTGACATTTCTTTTGTTTTTTACAGGCGGATTAGCAAATCCCTTTGCTATCCTTCTGTTAGCACCAACAAGTGTTTCTGCTAGTATTCTTGGGCAACGAAGCACCAAGTCACTCATTTTTCTAGCGATTACAGCAATCACAGCCCTTGCCTTCACGCCTTACAGCCTACCCTGGAATGGGGAAGCGCCTATTGTTCATCCTATGATCAAGGCTGGATTATGGATCGGTGGCACATTCACAATAATATTTATTGCTGTATATATGGCTAAAGTTAGCAGCGAGGGGCGTAATCATGCGAGAGCCCTGGCAGCAACTCAAATTGCGTTGGAACGCGAGCAGAAATTATCTGCGCTCGGAACATTGGCTGCCGCTGCTGCACACGAACTTGGTACTCCGCTTGGTACAATTATGCTAGCGTCTAAAGAACTTCTCGATACATGGCAAGGCGATGAGTTAACGCGCGCTGATCTTGAGTTGATCTATTCAGAAACAACACGCTGCAGAAATATTTTGTCGCAGTTGCGCGAAGAGCGCAGGGCAGGGAATACAGACCATTTCACACGTGTAACGTTGGAATCGTTGATACGTGAAGCTGCCTCCCCTCATGAAGGGCGAGGCAATGTTTCGATAGAGTACCATGTCAACGATCAGACTGATCATTTGATCATTAAAAAATTACCTCATCTTGTCCATGCAATTAGAAATATTATCGAGAATGCAGTTGGTTATGCAAATTCGGTCGTTGATATAACAATCGAAAAAGATAACACCCACTTCTGGGTATCAGTTGAAGACGATGGGCCAGGGTTTGACCCTCAAATATTAAAAACACTCGGTGAACCATATGTTTCTACGCGTCAACCTACACCAGGTAAGGACGGTGGGTTAGGTTTAGGATTGTTTATTGCTAAAACTTTACTCGAACAGTCAGGGGCACAATTAGTGTTTGAATCAGCCGGTAGAGAATTGATCTCTCCTGGCGCTAGAGTTGTGATATCATGGCCAATAGCGATGTTGGAAGATGAAAAACGGACGTAACCTTAGGGATAGAGCACGATGGAAAATCAAAACAAGAAGTTACTCATTGTGGAAGACGACAGGGCTTATCGAACTCGTTTAACATTGAGTATGGAGCGTAAGGGGTTTGTCGTTTTTGCAGCTGAAGGAATAGAAGAAGGCGCGATTTTGGCTGGCGAGCATAAACCTAACTATGCTGTATTGGATATGCGCCTTCAGGACGGTAATGGCCTTGATCTTGTCCCGCAGCTTAGGCGAATTATCCCTGATATCAGAGTTGTTATGTTGTCTGGGTACGGAAATATCGCAAGCGCTGTATCAGCGGTGAAGGCAGGGGCTGTAGATTTCCTTGCTAAGCCCGCTGATCCGGATGAAATTGAAAATGCACTTTTAACACCTGCGGGGCAGACACCGCCGCCGCCTGAAAATCCGATGTCAGCTGACCGTGTGAAATGGGAACATATCCAGCGTGTTTATGAACTTTGCGATCGCAATGTTTCAGAGACAGCCCGGCGCTTGAATATGCATAGGCGAACATTGCAGCGTATTCTGGCTAAACGTTCACCCCTCTGATCTACGATACCAAGGCCTTGCTGGACTTTAACTGCTGATACGCAATTAGCGCTTCTTCCCGTGTTGCTTTATGGTCAGCAATGGGCCGTGGGTATGTTTTACCAAGTTTAATCCCCGCGCTTTCTAAAATATCCTGATTGGCTGTCCAGGGTTCGTGAATATGTTTGTCCGGCATTTTTTTTAACTCTGGTACATAGCGGCGAATATATTCGCCGTCTGGGTCAAACTTTTTGCTCTGGAGTGTAGGGTTAAATATACGGAAGTAAGGGGCCACTTCCGCACCACACCCTGCAACCCACTGCCAACTTGCGCTGTTACTTGCAAGGTCTGCGTCCACCAGGGTATCCCAAAACCATTTGGCCCCCTCCAACCAATGGATTCTTAGGTTTTTTACCAGAAAAGAAGCAACAATCATCCTAACGCGATTATGCATCCAACCTGTTTGCCAGAGTTCGCGCATGCCAGCGTCTATTATTGGATATCCCGTTTGTCCCTTTTGCCAGGCCGTCAGTGAGCCAGTGTCTTTGACCCATGGGAAATGTTGGAATGTTTTATTCAGTGGAGCTTGATCGAGATCATTAAAATGATAAAGCAAATGATATGAAAACTCACGCCACCCTAGTTCCTTTAAGAAAACTTTGCCGCCTCTGTCTTTGGAGGGGGACAAGTCAATTGCGTTTTTAACTTGGTGCCATACGGTGATTGGGCTGATTTCGCCGAAATGAAGATGAGGCGAGAGCTTTGATGTCCCATGTTTCAGGCTTGGTATATCACGGTCATTGTCATACTGATCTATATTTTCAGAAACAAATTGATCGAGTGCTTTGCGTGCCTGCGTTTCTCCCGCCTGCCAGCATTTGTCCAGAGAATTCGTCCAGTCAAAGTCGGTTGGAAGTAACTTTAAGTCTTCAAGGGGAATGTTATCAGGCCAGTTTTCTGGCGCCTGAAGATGTGGAATAGGCAATGGTGTCGGGATTGCTTCGTGCTTGAGGCAACTATTCCAAAACGGTGTAAAGACCTTGTACGGCGTTTGATCTTTCGTATGAATTTGGGAAGGGTGAAATAAAGTTTGCCCTCTGAAGCGTCTGGCTTCTCCGCCAAATCGCTTACATAGTTTGTAAAGTCTATCTTCAGGAATGGACGCCTCAGGCAAAATCGAGTGCTCGAAATAAATATCTTTATATCCGGTTTGTTGAATCAGCTCTTTCAATACCAGATAGCTGTTGCCTTCCCGAATGATGAGTTTGCTGCCGATCGCATTTAAATCATTGGCTAATGCATTTAAGCTTTGATGAAGCCACCATTTCGATGCGCCTCCTAAAGGCCAGCGGGTTTTAATTGTATTATCATAAATATAGACAGGAATTACCGGTCCGTTGGCGGCGGCAGTGTGAAGAGGCACGTTGTCATGCAGGCGCAGATTGAGGTTAAAAAGGACAATTGTACCAGTCATTTTATGCCGTTCTTCAGTATTAAAAACGCAAGTCTTTTGATTAACCCTATTATAGACTTAGTTTTCTGGACGGATAGTCTTTATTCGCATAGTCTACTGTAAAAATGGGGATAATTGGGACACAAGGGTAATTTAATGACTTTTTCAAAACAGTTTAAATTAAATAGATTGAGCAAAATATCTCAGATGGTTGCACTGGTGTGCGGTGTGGGTTTACTTGGTCAGCCTTCATTTGGGACAGATGAAACACTATTATTAAGACAACCTGATATCAGTAAAAACAACATTGCTTTCGTATATGCAGGGGATCTTTGGATAGCGGACCGAAATGGAAAGAATCCAAAACGTTTAACGTCACATGCGGCAAATGAGACTGGACCAAAATTTTCCCCTAATGGCCGAGAGATTGCGTTTACAGCAAATTATGACGGTAATACGGATGTCTATGTCATCTCGATTGATGGTGGCCAGCCAAAGCGATTAACATATCATCCAGGCGCAGATACTGCGAATGGATGGACACCAGACGGTAAGGAAGTGGTTTTTGCCTCCCGCCGTGAAGTGAAAAGTGGTCGATCAAATCAAATATACCATATTTCCACCGATGGTGGTTATCCCACGAAAATGATGGATGCGCTCGCATATGAAGGCGTTTGGTCGCCAAACGGTGAACGATTTGCTTATCGCCCCCACAGGCAAGCATATTTCGGCGCGAGTGGATGGCGTCAATATCGTGGAGGGGCTACTCCGCCAATTTGGATTTATTCACCCAAGGATGGTGCGTTAGAGAAAATACCACATGACCTTGTAAATGATACAAATCCAATGTGGCTCAAGGATACGGTTTATTTTATTTCTGACCGTGCTGATGGTGCCATGAATATTCATGGTTACAACACTAAAAATAAGAAACTCAGCCAGCTCACAAAAGAAACCGTATGGGACGTCAGAAGTGCTGGCGCATTTGGCGACCATATCCTCTTTGAAACCGGTGGGCATTTAAAAGAATTGAATGTGAGGTCGGGACGCATCAAAGATATTGATGTAAAGATTAACCCCGATCTGCCTCAACTTCGGCCTCAGTGGAAAGATGCCAGCCGTACCGTACAAAGTATTGCACTTTCCCCAACGGGTAAGCGGGCATTATTGTCCGCGCGCGGTGATGTTTTTACAGTTCCTGTGAAGGAGGGATCAACTCGAAACCTAACAAAATCAGATGGAATTCGTGAAGGGTCTGCGCTTTGGTCTCCAAAAGGGGGTGAAATAGCGTATATTTCTGATGAGGGTATGAAGCACACGCTCGTAATTGCCCCACAGACAGGAATTGGGAAAGTTCGCAAACTATCACTTGGTGATAAAGGGTATTTCAATCTTCTGGAATGGTCAGCAAAAGCGAACCGTATCATTTATAGTGATAATCATCTTGGCTTGTTCGCGATAGACCTTGCAAGTGGAGAGCGTACGCAAATTGCAAAAATGAAGCGTCGTGCGGCCATGAGCGTCTCGCTTTCGAAGGATGGTGAGTGGCTTGCTTATACTGCGCCGCGAACGAACTTCTTTGATGATGTCATGCTCTATAGTTTCGAAAGCGGGGAAACCACAGCGTTAACTGATGGTATGGTGCATGCTGGTTCACCTGCATTCTCGAAAGATGGTCAGTATCTTTATTTCACGGGCTCAACCAACTCTGGCCCTAGTCAATCGGTTTGGCTTGATCTGAGTACGCAGGAACGCCCACTGCGCCGCGGTATTTATGCTGCTGTGCTCCATGATGATGGTCGTTCCCCATTATTACCTGAAGCCGGTGATGAGATTGACCGCGCCAAGAAATCATCTGATGAAGTGGATGAAGACGATAGCGCTGATGAAAATACTGAAGAAACAAAGAAAGCACCAAGTATTCATGTTGAAGGGATAACCAACAGAATTATTGCTTTGCCTGTGGCGGAACGAAGTTACGATAGCCTTGAAGTTGCCAAAGATGGTGGCTTGTTCTTTATTGAGCGCATCCAGCCAGGTATCAGTAACGAACCACCCAGTTCGCCGCGGGGTGCAGTGCATAAATTAATGCGCTTTGATTTTAAATCGAAAAAAGCATCGCGTGTGTTCGATTTGGTTCAAAATTACACCATGAGCGCAGATGGTAAAACTCTATTGGTTCAGGGTGCGAACAATCGCTTGATGTTTGGTAAAGCAAGTAAGCAAATCAGCGGCAAGCCACTACGCTTAACTGATGTGCGAATGTTTGTAGACCCGCGTAAGGAATGGACTCAAATATTCAATGATGTTTGGCGTATGGAAGCCGAATATTTCTATGATCCCAATATGCACGGCCTTGATTGGCAAGCCGTCTATGACCGTTTCAAACCATTGGTTGCCCATGTCGGTCGACGTGAAGATTTGAATACACTCATGATCGAAATGATTGCTGAAATGCAAGTGGGGCACAATCGCATATTTGGCGGCGATACACATCGTGAACGTCCTGTAAATGTTGGCCTGTTGGGTGCTGATTTGCGTATTGAAAATGGCCAATATCGTATCAAGGATATCTATTCTGGAGAGAACTGGAATCCGTTTCTTGTAGCACCGCTTTCGGCACCGGGTGTTGATGCCAATATTGGTGATTATATTGTTGCAGTGAATGGTCGGACACTGAGTGGAACTGATAATATCTTCTCATTCTTTGCAGATACAGTTGGTAAGCAGGTCACGCTGACCTTATCCGAGAATACTGACGGTGATGAAACGCGTGACGTTGTGGTTGAACCTATCCGAAATGATGGTCAGCTTCGTAACTGGCGCTGGATAGAGGATAACCGCAAATATGTGGAAGAAAAAACCGATGGCCGTGTGGGGTATGTTTATGTGCCGAATACTGCTGGCGGTGGCTTCACGTATTTTAACCGTATGTTCTTTGCGCAATTCGATAAGGAAGCGGTTATTATTGACGAACGTTCTAACGGTGGTGGCCAGGCCGCTAACTATATTACGGATATTCTGTCGCGTGAGTATTTAGCAGGCTGGAAGGACCGGGATGCTATCCTCTTTGATACGCCGGGTGTGGCAACTTATGGCCCCAAGGCAATGTTGATTGATCAGGATGCTGGTTCTGGTGGTGACTTCCTACCATACAGTTTCCAGCGTATGGGCTTGGGCAAGCTAATTGGAACCCGAACCTGGGGTGGTTTAATCGGTATTTCAGCAAATCCGCAGCTTATTGATGGCGGCGTAGTAACGGTTCCTTATTTCCGTTTCTTCACACCTGACGGTGAATGGCGCATTGAAAACGAGGGCGCTGTACCAGATATTGAGGTTGAGTTATTCCCTGTGGATGTGAATGCAGGCAAGGATGCACAGCTTGATCGTGCAATTGATGAAATGCTGAATGATCTGAAAACCTATAAACCAATTCGGTTGAAGAAAGCACCTGCTTATCCTACCGAGCTTGGTAAATAGATCTTTGATCAATAGCTTTCATAAGCAAATTACAGGGCATTGCTGCTTAGCGATGCCCTTTTTAGTTGGGTGGTGAGTAGACTTAAAGTGTGTTTAAAGCACCAATAATTGGCGCCACTTCTAAAGGAGTATGGCAAAGATTGCGATAAAAGGATTTTAGCGCTCAGGCAAGTTACACATAATCGTTTAGGTCGATTTCTTATATCTATTATAATTGATTTATAAGATGGATGACTTCACGTAGAAAAATAGCAGGACATTTATGTCTGGCAGGCATATGGCATGCTCGGTGTTTTGGTGTCTTTCTTTGCCAATGCTTGCGGGGTGAGTTAAGTACTGAGCATTATAGCTCACCCCTACCTCCCTGATACATGATAGATAATCAATCAGGGTTTGATGGCCTCGAGTGTATACATGAGTGGGATAGATTTATATTCTGCTGGAAGCTTGTAGCGGCTGTTTCCTGCCTTTTCCATAAAATCCCATCGCATAAATGGACACTCGTCACTTTCATCTAGGCGTTTGATCATAAGACCAGCATTGACGAGCGCTGTGATAACCTTGCCAAGATTGTGGTTCCAATTAACTAAATCGTTGTTGATGGTTGCTTGGTCACCATCAGTATATGTACCAGATTCAATAAGATGAAGGCCTTCTGGCCCGTGAAAATAGTCGTACGCCAGATCAAAACCGTTCCCGAAAATCCATTCCACAGGGTGTATTTCGATGAGAAATAATTTGCCGTCTGCTTTCAATAGTTGCGCGATGGTTTTTGCCCAATTGTTGATGTCCGGTAGCCAGCAAATAGCGCCTATGCCTGTATAAATAATGTCAAATTGATTTTGGATGATCTGAGGCGCTTTATAGACATCCGCACAGATGAACTCAGCTTCCAACTCGGCTTGTTCTGCAAGTTTCTTCGCCTGCTTTATTGCTTCTTCCGAGAAATCTAGGCCGGTTACATTTGCGCCCAAGCGTGCCCAGGATAAGGTGTCGAGGCCAAAATGACACTGTAAATGAAGGAGTGATTTCCCTTTGACCGAGCCCATATCATGGATTTCTTGATCACCGAGCGATAGCCTGCCGCTTAAAAATCCTTCAACATCGTACAGGCTTGATTTTGTATGAATTGAAACACGTTCTTCCCATCGAGCTTTGTTAATTGATAGCCATGTATCATCGCTCATATGTCACCCAATTATACCTTGGTTTCTAAATTGCTCTATATCGCTATTGGAATATCCAAGTGTTTGCATAATGTTATTGGTGTCATGACCGCGTTTTACGGGGGCAGAGGGTGTTTTGGGTGCAGTGTCAGAAAATTTTGGGGCTGGAGCAGGTTGGGTCACGCCATCAATTTCAATAAAGCTATTTCGAGCAAGATTGTGCGGGTGTTTGTGCGCTTCCCAAAATGGTAAAACTGGGGCAAAGCACGCGTCTGTACCATCCAGTAAGTCTTGCCATTCCTGTTGCGTTTTGCTTTTGAAAATTTCAGTTAATTCTTGTTTCAATTTGGGCCATTCAGCCGGGTTGAAATGATTTTGCATCCAGCGGGCATCTAAGCCGGCTTTCTCAATAAATATCTGCATGAATTGCGGTTCTATGGCGCCTAAGGACACAAATTTATTATCTGCTGTTTCAAAGGTGCCGTAGAAATGAGCACCACCATCGAGCAAGTTGACACCGCGCATTGGGGCCCACTGACCGCTTGCCATCAATGAATAGAAAATTGACATTAAAGCGCTCGATCCTTCTACCATACTGACATCGACAACCTGCCCTTTACCAGAGTTTTTGGCTTCCAAGATCGCGCAAACGAGACCGAAGGCAAGCATCATACCGCCGCCGCCATAATCCCCCACCAGGTTAAGAGGGGCTTCGGGGGGGCTATCCTTTGGGCCTATTGAGTGCAAAGCGCCAGACAAGGAAATATAGTTGATGTCGTGGCCTGCGGTATTTGCAAGGGGACCTGTTTGGCCCCAACCGGTCATTCGGCCGTAGACAAGCCTTTGGTTAACAGCGCTGATATCATCGGGGCCAAGGTTCAGGCGTTCCATTACGCCCGGGCGATATCCCTCAAAAAGCGCGTCGGCATTTTTACATAAATCCAGAAAGATTTTTTGCCCAGTTTCTGATTTCAGGTCTAATTGGATGGATTTTTTGCCGCGGCGGTTTATATCGACCTTGAGTTCTGTGGGGCCAATGTTACCCGGGCGATCAACTGCAATTACATCTGCACCCATGTCAGCCAGCATCATACCGGCAAAAGGGCCTGGCCCAATTCCCACAACCTCAATAATTTTAACGCCCTTTAACGGTCCCATAAAATCCCCTTGTGCATGTAGTAAAAAATGCCAAAATCAATTTGATGATAAACATTAAACTGGTTTCTATTTGGATGTAAACGATAACCGCGGAGCCGATTATTCAGGCTTGAGACGTATATGTCTAAAAAGTTTGGATTTAATCAAGGATTATTGATCATATTATTGTGATACAATCTGTACTATAGAAACCTTGGAAGGTATGTCATGCATCCCATATAGGCAGGTGCATAAGTTTATATAAGTGTGGATAGAGTAAAATTAATTATAACGTAAAAATCCCACGATGAATGGAATTTCTATGAGCGACTTTGATTTTGATCTTTTTGTAATTGGCGCTGGCTCTGGTGGTGTACGCGCTAGCCGCATTTCCGCGAGTTTTGGTGCTCGTGTTGCTGTTGCAGAAGAATATAGAATTGGTGGAACCTGTGTAATACGGGGCTGTGTTCCTAAGAAATTGCTTGTTTACGCTTCTCATTTCTCTGAGGATTTTGAAAGTGCAGAAGGATATGGTTGGAGTGTCGGGGAAACAAGCTTTGACTGGAAAAAACTGATAGCCACAAAAGACAAAGAAATTGACCGCCTAAATGGCCTTTATATCCAGACACTTGGAAACGCCGGTGTAGAGATGATCGAAGGACGCGCTACGATCGAAGGACCGAACACTGTCCGTGTGGGTGATAAAACATATACGGCTGGTAAAATTCTTGTTGCTGTTGGCGGTTGGCCGACAATGCCTGATGTGCCAGGTATTGAACATGCCATTACATCAAATGAGGCTCTACACCTTGAAGAACAGCCTAAGCGCATTGTTGTTGTGGGTGGGGGCTATATTGCTGTTGAATTTGCTGGTATTTTCAATGGAATGGGCAGCGAAGTTGTTCAGCTGTATCGCGGCGAGCAGATTTTGCGTGGTTTTGATGATGATATCCGCGAACGATTATCGAAAGAAATGACCGCCAAAGGCATTGACCTTCGATTGAATACGAATATCACTGCAATCGAGAAAACAGATACTGGTGTTAAGTTAACGCTGACTGATGGATCAACTCTTGACGCAGATCAGGTGATGTATGCTACAGGCCGCGCGCCAAAAACCGATGGTTTGGGGCTTGAGACTGCTGGTGTTGAAACTGCGCCAAACGGTGCGATAAAGGTCGATGCCTATGGCCGCACGAATGTTGAAAGCATTTTTGCAGTCGGTGATGTAACTGACCGCGTTCAATTGACGCCTGTTGCGATCAAGGAAGGCCACGCCTTTGCTTTAACCGAATTTGGTAACATGCCAACATCACCCGAGCATGATGCAATTCCGACAGCTGTGTTTTCGCAGCCACCAATCGGTACAGTTGGTTTGTCAGAAGCAGAGGCCAAGGAAAAATACGGCGATATTGATGTTTTTGTTTCTGATTTTCGTCCAATGAAGCATACCCTTGGCGGGTCAAGCGAGCGTGCATTTACAAAGCTGATTGTTGATAAGGCAACGGATAAGGTTGTGGGCGCACACATGATTGGACTGGATTCTGCTGAAATTATTCAGGGAATTGGGATTGCGGTGAAAGCAGAACTTACGAAAGCGCAATTTGATGCTACGGTTGCCGTGCATCCATCAAGCGCGGAAGAGTTTGTTTTGATGCGAACGCCGCGAGACAGCTAAATTTTAAAGAATGCTATAATATAAATAGACAAGCGAAATTTCACAGCAACACAAGAAATTTTGCTTAGTCTTTTGACTTTATTAAATGTAATAAGACGTCGAAATCGATCAAGAGTATAAGATACGATCCGACATAGGGTCTTAAGGAATATAGATATGGGTTCAGACATACAGGTTCTTGAATCAGCGGTTGTTCGCTTTGCGGGCGATAGCGGCGACGGCATGCAGCTTACTGGTAGCCAGTTCACAACATCGACAGCACTTTCAGGAAGTGACCTTGCAACGTTTCCTGATTTCCCGGCAGAAATCCGGGCGCCTGTTGGTACAACATTTGGTGTCTCTGCGTTTCAGATCAATTTTGGTGCGCGTGAAATTAAGACGGTGGGTGATGCGCCTGATGTCTTGGTCGCCATGAACCCAGCTGCGCTGAAGGTTAATATCAATAACCTCAGAAAAGGTGGTTTGCTGGTTGTTGATACAGGCAGTTTCACCAAGCGGAATCTTCAAAAAGCTGGTTATGACGCTAACCCACTGGAAGACGGTTCATTAGAAGACTTTCAGACTATCGAAATTGATGTCTCTAAAATGACGCTAGAGGCGGTGAAAGAGTTTGGCCTTGGTAACAAGGAAGCACTGCGTTGTAAAAATATGTGGACGCTGGGCATGATGCTCTGGATGTTCTCCCGTGACCGTGCGCCAGTTCAGGCGTGGCTTGAGAAAAAATTTGCAAAAAAACCAGAGATCGCAAATTCAAATATCGCAGCCTTGAACGCCGGCCACGCATTTGCGGAAACGGCTGAATTATCTGCGGCAGTGAAACGCTATCAAATTGGTGCGAAGAAAACAGATGCGGGCCTTTATCGTACCGTTACGGGTTCGCAGGCACTCTCTTGGGGTATGGCACAAGGTGCTGAACTCGCTGGATTGCAAATTGTACTTGGTTCTTATCCGATTACGCCAGCGTCGCCAATTTTGCATGCGCTTTCCGGTATGAAAGAAATGGGTGTCGTAACCTTCCAGGCTGAGGATGAAATCGCAGCAGTTTGTGCAGCTATTGGTGCGTCATTCGGCGGTGCGCTTGGTGTAACATCATCATCGGGTCCTGGTATTGCGCTTAAAGGTGAGGCGATGGGCCTCGCGATCTCAACTGAATTGCCACTTGTGATTATTAATAGTCAACGTGGTGGACCTTCCACTGGCCTGCCAACAAAGACAGAGCAATCTGATTTGTATCAGGCTGTTTATGGCCGCAACGGCGACGCTCCAATGCCAGTTGTTGCAACCCGTAGTCCTGGTGACTGTTTCGAGGTTGCTATTGAAGCCTGCCGTTTGGCAGTCAAGTATATGACACCTGTTATGTTGCTGACTGATGGGTTTATCGCGAATGCCGCAGAACCATGGAAATTGCCTGATTTGGATAGCATGGAGCCTTTCAATGTTGAATTTACAGGCACCCCTGCTGAGGGCGAAACCTTTAATCCTTACAAGCGTGATGAAACAACATTAGCACGGAACTGGGCGCGTCCAGGTACTCCGGGCTGTGAGCACCGAATTGGTGGCATCGAGAAAAGCTATGATACGGGCCATATTTCTTATGACCCGGATAACCACCAGAAGATGACGGATACGCGCGAAGCAAAAATCAATGGTATTGCCAATGATATTCCGCTTCAGACTGTTGATCAGGGTAACGAGCGCGGTAAGCTTGTGCTTGTTGGTTGGGGATCAACATACGGCCCGATCTCACAGGCGGTTAAGGCAGCACGCGCTGACGGCCTTGATGTAAGTCATGTTCACCTTCGTTATATCCATCCGTTCCCGGCTAACCTCGGTGAATTATTATCAGGTTATGAGAATGTGATGGTGCCAGAAATGAATAATGGCCAGTTAAAAACTGTTCTTCGGGATAAATATTTGTTGGATGCGAAGCCATTTAACAAAGTTTCTGGTCAGCCATTTAAGATTCAGGAAATTCTTGATGCTATTCGCGCTGAACTCGGCGCTGAGGCGCTGCAAGAAGGAGCAGCATAATGAACGATATTGTGAAATTAACAGCGAAAGACTTCACAAGTGATCAGGAAGTCCGTTGGTGCCCGGGTTGTGGTGATTATGCGATCTTGAAATGCATGCAGCGCACACTACCGGAGCTTGGGGCAACACGCGAAAATACTGTATTTGTCTCGGGCATTGGGTGTTCTAGCCGTTTCCCATATTATATGGACACGTATGGCTTCCATACTATTCACGGGCGTGCGCCATCGGTCGCAACGGGGCTTAAACTGGCGAACCCTGATCTGGATGTATGGTTGATCACAGGTGATGGTGACGGATTATCAATTGGTGGTAACCATTTGATGCACTCTCTTCGCCGTGACGTGGATATCAATATCTTGCTTTTCAACAACAAGATTTATGGTCTGACTAAGGGGCAATATTCACCAACATCGGATGTGGGCACCAAATCACCGTCCACACCACAAGGTTCAATCGACCCGGCACTTAACCCAATCAGCTTTGCTTTAGGTTCTGGTGCACGCTTTGTAGCCCGTACTGTTGATACAGCACAAAAGCATATGCCTGGTGTCTTTACCCGCGCACACGGTTTCAAGGGTGCTAGTTTTGTTGAAATCCTGCAAAACTGTATCGTTTATAATGATGCAACATGGGCCAATGTCACCGATAAGGCGGTTGCGGCTGATGCTCAGCTTCTGTTGGAAAATGGCGAGCGCATGATTTTCGGAAAAGAGCGCAACAAAGGGGTTCGCTTTAACGCGTCTACATTCGCGCTTGAGATTGTGACTGTTGGCGAAAATGGAATCACTGAAGATGATGTTTTGGTTCATGATGAAAGCAATCTTCAACTTGCCCGTATGCTTGCTGAGCTTGGCGGTAAACCCGGTGAGCCGATGGCGATGGGTGTGTTATATGCTGAACAGGCTGAACAATCATACACTGAAGCTGTGATCGAACAGGTGAATGCGTATAAAGGTAAGCGCAGCCTTAAGGATATGATGTACTCAGGTGAAACCTGGACAGTTGAGTAAAATTCCAAAACTATATGGAATATAGAGAATGGGGCTTTATGGCCCCGTTTTTATTTCAGTTGAAAAGAGCCTTTACTGGCATTCATCGAAGCATTCTGGCCTATTGGAATAGTGTGTTTTTCATCAATGTGGCCGAATAGTGCACCATAATAAGTGGGCTTACCATTTCCTTTAAAATATCGCTCAAACACATCCATTAAGGCAAAATTTCCAAATCCATCACCGTCTGGATCAACGCGTGTAAATCCTCCCAAAATGACGCCGGAGACTTGGTCAAGAATACCTGCTAGCTTGAGCGTGGACAGCATACGATCTACACGGTAAATCGATTCTCCAATTTCTTCAAGAAACAGTAATTTACCTTTCATATCAGACAAATAGGGTGTTCCAACAAGGCTTGTGAAAACGGTTAAATTACCGCCGATCAATTGGCCGGTTGTCGTTCCCGGTTCAATGGTTTGTATTCGATTATTATGCACTGTTAGCGCGTCGCCTGTGCGCTGAGGTGTGGAGTAATCAGGACTGTTTCCGTCGAACAAAACACTTTTCGCGCTTTCCGTTGTGAAGCTGTTCCACCGTGAGGTGGCGTTGGGGCCGTGATATGTAATAAGGCCAGTTTTGGCTGAAATACCGTTTAGAAGGGCGGTCACATCACTATACCCCATAATGATCTTTGGGTTTTTCCTGATCTGATCAAAATTCAGATAGGGTAATGTAAGGGCCGACCCCCATCCGCCAACAAGGGCAAAAATACCCTTCACGTTAGGATCAAGAAAAGCGTCCATAATATCCTGTGCCCGGTCTTCGTCTGTGCCGGCAAAATATCCAAACCTGTCATGAACATGGGCACCGAGTGTAGGATTGAGGCCAAGGGCGCGCATATTTTCCATTGCGATGTCGATACGAACCTTTTCATATATAACCCCTGCTGGTGCTATGAGGCGTATGGTATCACCAGCCTTCAATCGCTCAGGCATTTGATGAATTGGTTTATGTTGGGAATTTGCTAGTGTTGCCCCGCTGATTGTGGATAGGCTTGCAACAGCGATTGATTTCAATACGTTACGGCGATTCATATACAGGCTCCCTTCGTGAGAGTTTGGCAATAATATAGATCTTGATCAACCCTTGTATTAGATCAGATGACGGTAACAGTAATGACATCAATTAATACTTGCGCATCTTGTTGAGAATGGCAGTATGATAAACATTGATAATTTGCGCTAGGGTTGGGATATGCTCAAAAAAATTCTGATCGGGATTTTCTTATTAATAGCTGTACTTGCTGGGGTTGGTTGGTATTTGAAACCAACAGTGAATGGCCCGCTTTTGGATATGATACTCGGTAGGCAAATCGAAGCACCTGAAGCAGAAACGTTGAAGGCGAGATTGAAAGTTCCTGAAGGGTTTCAAGTCGGTGTTTTTGCTCGTGACGTTCCTAATGCCCGTATGATGCGTATGACCAAAACCGGTGATATTGTGGTCACGAGTAATCGAACAGGATCAGTATTTTTGCTTCACCGTGATGGGAACGGTGACGGTGTCTCTGATGGGCGAAGTTTACTGCTTAGCGGCTTAAATGCCCCGCACGGTGTGGCGTTCTGGGATGACTATTTGTACATCGCAGAAGAAACACAGATTATTCGCGGGATTTATGATGCTGATAAGCGTGAATTAGGCACAATCGAGGTGATTTTTACTGGTATGCCATCAGGGGGTAATCACCGTACACGGACAATTGGGTTTGACGAAGCAGGTATGCTGTATGTCACCGTTGGTTCAAGTTGCAATGTATGTATTGAAGAAGAACCTTACCGCGCCGAGATGCTACAGATGAATGCTGATGGATCCGGTGCGCGCACCTTTGCCACAGGGCTTAGAAATAGCGTTGGTTTTGATTGGCATCCTGAAACAGGTGGCCTTTTCGCGACAGATAATGGGCGCGATCTGTTGGGTGATGATACGCCGAATTGTGAAGTTAACCTGGTGGAAGAAGGAGGTGATTATGGCTGGCCCTATGCTTACGATAATCGTACACCAGACCCGGATTATGGGATTGAAAACCCTGCGAAGGTTTCTGCCTCATTGTCGCCCGTTCATGGTTTTGGCGCGCACCGTGCTCCGCTTGGTATCAAGTTCCTGAAGTCACCTAACACCCCAAACGAGTATCAAAACACGGCACTGGCCGCGCTTCATGGTTCCTGGAATAGTTCCAAGTTGGTCGGTTACAAAGTCGTGTCCCTTCATTTTGATGATGATGGTGCTGTCACTGAAAAGGATTTTCTAAGCGGATTTGAATTGAACGAGGACGTAATTGGCCGGCCTGTTGATATTGAACAAGGACCAGATGGCGCCATTTATATTTCAGATGATTATGCAGGGATGATTTACCGTGTAGGATTTGGTGATGTTGCCGTTGGCTTTCCGGGCGTAGAAATTATTGTTCCGCCAAAAAATCCACTTGCCAGCATTGAGCCAACTGAGTTGGCAACCAACAAAGCAGCGGGAGCGCTTATTTTTAATTCTAACGGCTGTGCTACCTGCCATGTGGACGGTGCGACAGAAGGCGTTCAAGTTAAAAAGCTTGAAGACCTTAAGGAGCGATACACACTAGAAACTATGCAAGATTTGTTTTTAAACCCACCGGGCCCGATGCCGTCATATGAAGCTTTATCTGAAGCAGAGCGGCGTGCCTTGGCAATTTTTGTGCTGTCGAGCGAAGAAGAGATAAAAAAACTCGCGCCACCCAAAGTTAATTTTTAATCTGTAACTTAGTCTGGAAATTTTATGATTAAAGTCCACCATCTGAACAATAGCCGTTCCCAGCGTATCCTCTGGATGCTTGAAGAATTAGGCGTTGATTATGAAATCGTTCATTACACCCGTGACCTGGAAACAAGGTTAGCCCCTGAAAGTTTAAAAGAAGCGCATCCTCTTGGTAAGTCGCCAGTGCTTGAGGATGGTGATATTAAAATTGCGGAATCAGGAGCGATCATTGATTATTTGGTGCGTACATATGGGCAAGGCAAGTTTGGCCCTGCGCCCGGCGACGCAGGCTATGAAACATACAATGAATGGCTTCATTATGTTGAAGGGTCTGCAATGTTGCCTTTAATGCTGGCGCTATATACCAGTCGGCTTGGTGATGCTGCAGAGCCGCTGCGTCCGCGTATCATGAGCGAGATCATGAATAACATGACCTATATGGCAACAGGTCTCGGCGCTAATGAGTATTTTTGTGGTGACCATTTAACAGGTGTTGATGTGCATATCACATTTATCCTTGAGGCCGCGAACGTTAATGGTGGTCTTGCTGCAGCACCAAACCTACTGGCGTTTGTTGAGCGCATGCAGGCGCGTGATGCCTATAAGCGCGCGGTTGAACGCGGTGGACCCTATCAGTTAGGAAGTTAGCTCACAGAATATCTGATAATTGAAAAGAAGGTTATACTTCTGTCTAGCGCCGTTTGGCGCTAGAAATAGCCTCATCAATAATACCTCGAGTATTATATTGATAACAAAGTGTCGCTATGATTTCGACACCTATTAGGTGCTACCAATCCCAGTCGTCATCATCTTCATCAACCACGATATGGCCATATAGGTCATACTCGTCGCTATCATCGATATGCGCCATAACCATCGTGCCGGGAATGCATTCGATTGCGCCCGTGAGGTGAACTTGCCCATCGATTTCGGGTGCGTCGGCATAGGTTCGCCCGACGACGCCTTCATCTGTGACTTCATCGATGATAACAGCCATTTCCATGCCGACACGCTGCTTTAATTTGTTCGCGGAAATTTTCTGACTAACCGCCATAAAACGTTCCCAGCGCTCTTGCTTGACATCTTCGGGCACCTGGTCCGGTAACTCGTTGGCAGCAGCCCCCTTAACGGGCTCGTACTTGAAACAGCCAACGCGGTCCAGTTGCGCTTCCTCTAACCAATCCAGAAGATACTCAAAATCCTCTTCTGTTTCGCCGGGAAAGCCAACGATAAAGGTGGAACGAATAACGATTTCCGGCACTTGTTCGCGCCACCGATGGATGCGTTCCAATACCTTATGCTCATTCGCCGGGCGGCGCATTGCCTTTAGGACTTTTGGTGACGCATGCTGAAACGGGATATCGAGGTACGGAAGGATTATTCCTTCCGCCATTAAGGCAATCACCTCGTCCACATGTGGGTAGGGATACACATAATGAAGGCGCACCCAAACATCCATATCACCAAGCGCGTTCGCAAGGTCCGTCATGTGAGCGCGAACCTCATTGTCTTTCCAGGGTTCTGGTGCGTGCTTGAGGTCAAGGCCATACGCAGAAGTATCCTGGGAGATAACCAAAAGCTCCTGAACGCCCGCTTCTACAAGCTTTTCAGCTTCACGGAGTACCGCGCGCACGGGGCGCGATTTTAACTTCCCGCGAAACGATGGGATAATACAGAATTTACACGAATGGTTACAACCCTCCGAAATCTTCAGATAGGCATAATGGCGCGGTGTCAGCTTAAGGCCGCCGGGCGGTACAAGGTGCGCGAATGGATCATGGGGCTGGGGTGCGTGCTCATGCACCTGATTAACCACGGTTTCATATTGGTGTGGGCCAGAGATCGCAAGCACGTCAGGGGCGACCTCCCGGATTTTGCCTTCTTCGACACCTAGGCAACCCGTTACAATAACCTTGCCGTTTTCAACCATCGCTTCCTTGATTGCACCCAGGCTTTCTTCCTTGGCGCTATCGATAAAGCCACAGGTATTCACAACCACCACATCAGCGCCTGCATAGTCGGGTGATATTTCATACCCTTCTGAGCGCAGTTGCGTCAAAATGCGTTCGCTATCCACAAGTGCCTTTGGGCAACCTAATGAGACGAAACCAACCTTTGAGGATTGGTGGGGTGATGTATGTGTATCCTCTGTATTCATGAGCAGGGCTTATACATCGAGTCATTATGAAATGCTATTGTGTTTTACTGAGCATTTGAATTTGCTTCATTCGGATCTGTAAATAGCCAAGCGAGTTGCCAAGCACCTTTCTTTTCTATTTCGAAGAGCTCTTCAACTAGATATCCATATCCTTGACATTTTGCCTTTCTACCTTTGACCTTGAAATACTGTGTCGGATACATCTCATTAATATATTCGTTTTCAACCCATTTTGGAATTTTATGGGTTTTTTTAATAAATTTCAGTTTTGAAGGGGGTTTTCGGAAGGCGTAATGATCTGGGCGTTTACTGTTTATTTTTTCAGGCGGAATAAAATATGGATCTCCACATATACCCCAATTTCCATCATATGTTTTTTGAACATCATGGTACAAATATTTTGCTGAAACGTTTTTATTGGGCCAATGATGTATAAATAAAAGGGTGTTTTTACCCTTGGGCAATTGTACTTCGCCCCAATGGGTATAAAATTTGAAGTTGATATATTTTGAGGAAACGTTACCAAAAACGGGCTTAATGACTTTGTATTTCGCCTTAAAGCCAGCATCTAACACAATATATTCAACTTGACATTCTTCTGAGCCGTCTTGTTTAGGTTGTTCTAGGCTTTCGTTAGGATTAAAATATTCAATGCTGACTTTTTTACCGACAAAAACGAATAACTCGGGTCGAGGCTTTTCTACTTCTTCATGTTTCGGGCATTCAGCATATGCATTGGCAGATGACTGAGGAAGTAAAAGAGTAGCACTTATAGTTACAAAAAAGAGAATATTATTCATAGTTGCAAATATACACTCTTGAGGATTTTAAACAAGATGGACAGAATATTAATTATCCGGAAGCCGGGTATTTGTTAGATGAAAGATTTTATATTGATGTTGCAGAAGACCTCAATGCGTCAGCAAATAAGGCATCGACTATCGAGATGATGAAGTTTTTGGAGGGTTTGATAAAACCGAACTTTAAGAGAAAAAACCACGATAAACCAAGTTTGCTCCCATCACTGCAAAAATACTAAGTACAATCGTATGGAATTTCGCGGTGGATATATATTTTCTTAGAAATTCCCCGACTATAAATCCGATTAAAACAGGGATTGTCATTAGGCTGGCGGTCGTAGCGAGTTCCGGTGTTAATAAGCCATTTTGAACATAGCCAAACAATAATGGTGTTGAGCCCACAGTGATTAACATGCCTGTTGCTCTGATAAATTCATCCTTCGGTATTTGCCGCGATGTTAGGTAAATAATTAGCGGTGGCGCCCAAATTGCGGTAAATCCACCCAGTATTCCTGCCGCCAATCCGAACCCGGTTTGGGCATGTGGATCGTGTTGTGCGGCAATACGTGGTGCCCATTTAAGTAAGCTCAAAATGGCGTATATGGTTACTACGGACCCTAGTATTATAAGGATAATATCAGAGGACACAGACCTGCTGATCAGGGCTGTACAGAAAATAGAGATAATAAGAAGCGTCGAGAATATCCAATATTTCCGAAGGGTTTCCAGTATTTTTCCGCCCCTGTACACCTGCCAGATATTTGATGCAAACATAGGAATGATCGTGAGCGTGATTGCGAGGCGTGCATCAATCACCAACGACATCAAACTGATGGCGATTGTTGGTAACCCGATCCCAATTAGGCCTTTGATCGTTCCTGCCACTAGGAATACGAGGGCGATAATGGTTAGTATTTCGGGTGATATTTCCATGAAGATAATCTTATCAAGGTGATTTCGAATCTAGTCAATAATCATTGTTGCGGGATGACTGATTATAATTATTGTGAAATCCTATCTGACTGAAGCATGCAGGGATTGCAACCTTATGAACAAAGACGATTTCAAAAAAAATGCCCATGATCTTATTGATTGGATGGCGGATTATTATTTCGATGATGTAAAATCCTTGCCTGTTCGCTCACAGGTTAAACCTGGTGCGGTACGCGCACAAATACCAACAGCTGCCCCAATGGAGGCCGAAGGATTTCAGTCACTTTTTGATGACTTTAGGGATATTGTCATTCCGGGTATGACCCACTGGCAACACCCGCGGTTTTTTGCCTATTTCCCTGCAAATGTGTCGCCGCCGTCTGTGCTTGCAGAAATGCTGACGTCAATTATGGGCGCAAATGCGATGCTTTGGGAAACCAGCCCTGCCGCCACCGAGCTTGAGGAAGCCATGATGAACTGGCTCAAGGACATGATGGCGCTGCCAACGGAATGGTCCGGTGTTATTCAGGATACTGCCTCATCCGCGGCCTTTTGTGCGGTATTGGCCGCACGTGAACGGGCGACCGATTGGCGTGTAAATGAAAGCGGTTTGCAAGCATCGGATAAGCTTGCTTTTTATACATCAGCAGAGGCGCATTCCTCGGTTGAGAAAGCCGTAAAAATGGCGGGACTGGGTAAGTCATCAATCAGGCTTGTGCCGACTGATGATGACTTTGCGATGAAACCGTCTGCTTTGATATCTATGATTGAGGACGACCGAAAAAACGGCACTACACCCACCATGCTTGTCGCGACGGTTGGTACAACGGGTGTCGGCGCCTCAGACCCACTTGAACCGCTTGGTCTGATTGCTCGCAGCAATAGTATGTATTTTCATGTTGATGCCGCGTGGGCCGGAAGTGCGATGGTGTGCCCTGAATACCGATATTTGATGCGCGGGATTGAACTCGCGGACAGTTATGCTTTTAATCCGCATAAATGGATGGGGGTTAATTTTGATTGTACAGCGCATTTTGTGAAAGACGCAGATACACTAAAGCGCACGCTCACAATTTTACCGGAATACTTAAAAACGCGCGAGGGGAATAGCGTTACGGATTACCGTGATTGGGGCATTCAGTTGGGGCGACGCATGCGGGCCTTGAAATTGTGGTTTGTTATCCGCTCCTACGGCGTCGAGGGTTTGCAGGCCATGTTCCGAAATCATATTGAAATGACAGAGGAGCTTGCTGAAAAGATATTTATGACGGAAGGGTTTGAGCTGGTAACCAAACCAAATCTATCGCTTTTAACCTTCAGAAAAGTTGAAGGTAATGCGGAAGAAAGCGATCAGGCTACAGAAGCGCTGCTGACAAAGATAAATGATGATGGCTTTACTTACCTTACGCGCACAGTTGTAAACGGCCGTCCAGTTATCAGGTTTCAGATTGGGCAGATTAATACAAGCTCTGATGATGTTATGACGACTTGGGAACGGATTGTTGCTTTATCGTAAATTGCTTAGTGGTTCAATGCCCTGAAGTATTGTAAATGTTCCGCCATATTGGATGATTGGCCAGCCAATCTAAAAATCGGCCTGTTGCTGCGGCTTTGTGTTTGCGACCCGTTGAAAGCATTTTCGCTGCATGCAGCTGTATGTAATCGTCGGAATTTTCAAGGATTGTGGTGGTTAGAGCTTCAAATTCAATGGGGTAGTTTTGATGAATATCTGTAAGGCCTCGCGCTAAATCATGCCAAAGTTGATCGACAAGATTACGTTCATCATAAAGCATCTCTGCTAACTTTTGAAGGTTGGTTTCATTTGGATTGGCTAAGGCGCCTTTTATTGTTGCACTGTATTTTTTTGCGTAATCAAAACTATTTTGCTTTGACATTGCAATGATGTCGCTCACATCTTCTTTTTTATGCGGTACCCTAGTTTTTATTCCATGAATCCAGCTAATGTTTTTTATCAGCTGTGCTCGTTGCAAGCGTTCTGAGCGTTCCATTAACCTAAAAGGAATTAAAAGTAGCGCGATAAAGACTGCAATTAATAGGACAAGCAATGGATGCGGCAACACAATATCTCTCCCCCTGAGTATTGTTGTAGGTTATGTGCTTTCCGCAACTCCCACAAGGGCTTTTGCAAATTCATCAGCTTTAAAAGGCTGAAGATCTTCGATGCTTTCACCGACACCGATTGCGTGAACGGGTAGGCCAAATTTTTCGGCGCAGGCTACAAGCACACCGCCGCGTGCGGACCCATCAAGCTTGGTCATCACGATGCCGGAAATATTGGCGATTTTCTGGAACACCTCGACCTGATGAACTGCGTTTTGGCCTGTTGTTGCGTCGAGAACAATAACAGTATCATGAGGAGCGTTTGGTACTTTTTTGCCGATCACACGAACGACCTTTGCAAGCTCGTCCATTAGTTCATTTCGGTTCTGCAACCTTCCGGCGGTGTCGATCAAAAGAATATCGATATTATCTCGGATGGCGCGGTCAACCGCCTCGAAGGCGAGGGCGGCTGCGTCAGTACCCAGTTCCTTGGTGATGACAGGCACACCGACCCGCTTCCCCCAAACCTGAAGCTGTTCGACGGCAGCAGCGCGGAATGTGTCACCAGCGGCCATCATGACTGATTTGCCTTCATCACGGAATTTTTTGGCGAGCTTGCCAATAGTTGTGGTTTTCCCTGCACCGTTTACGCCAGCCATCAAAATAATATGAGGGCGATTTTCTGCGTTTGGCAAGAGGGGCTTGGCTACAGGTTCAAGAATCTTAGTAACCTCATCAGCCAGAACCTGTTTAACCTCCTCGTCAGAGATTTCTTTATCATAACGATCTTTGGCGAGCGTTTCAGTTAAACGGGATGCAACACTAACACCGAGGTCGGTTGTGATCAGAAGGTCTTCAAGTTCTTCTAGCGTTTCGTCATCCAGCTTGCGTTTGGTGAAAATTCCTGTAACGCCGCTTGAGATTGCGTTTGAGGATTTTTTTAATCCCGCTGTCAGGCGTTTGAACCAACCCTTTTTTTCTTCTGTTTCGCTCATAAGATTTCTTTGTCTATTTTTATACCATATGACTAGCAGTCATAACCTGTTCGTCAACCCGGTCAAGCGTCGCCCTTACGATCTCGCCCGCCTTAAAATTACCCGTCAGCTTCACAGGGATAAATTGTTCGCTATGGCCTGTTGCAACACCACCCGCGGCTCGTTCAATCAAAATGTTTGCCGTTTGACCAATCTTAGATGTCATTAGTTTTTGGACTTGCTGTTCACCAAGGCGGCGAAGTGCTTGCGCGCGCTCTTTTCGAACGGCTTTCGCGACGGGTGGCATCTTGGCGGCGGGTGTGCCCTCCCGTTCCGAATAGGGGAAAACATGCAGCCATGTTAGATCACAGTCTTCGACAAGTTTCAGACTGTTTTCAAACATGGCATCCGTTTCGGTTGGGAAGCCTGCGATAATGTCGGCACCAAATACCATTTCAGGGCGCGCCTTTTTTACTCTGTTCGCAAATTCGATTGCATCTTCGCGCATGTGCCTGCGTTTCATCCGCTTCAGGATCATATTGTCGCCTGCCTGCAAGGACAGGTGCAAATGTGGCATAACGCGCTTTTCGCCAATGATGGCGTCATAAAGTGGTTCATCCACCTCGATACTATCGATCGATGAAATTCTAAGGCGCGGAAGGTCGGGAACCAGTTTCAATATCTTCTGCGTCAATATACCGAGCGTTGGAGTGCCCGGAAGGTCTTCGCCGTAACTCGTGATGTCTACGCCCGTCAGGACAACCTCATTATATCCTCGCGCGACAAGATTTTTAATCTGGCCAACCACTTCACCCATAGGAACGGAGCGGCTATTGCCGCGACCATATGGGATGATACAGAAGGTACAGCGATGATTGCACCCATTTTGAATTTGAACGAATGCACGGGCCCGTTCGCCGAACCCATCGATTAAATGCCCTGCTGTTTCTGTGACTGAGAAGATATCATTGACCTGCACGCGTTCAGCACTATCAAGAGATAAGCCTTGAAAGGATTTGGCTTCCAACTTTTCCTGGTTGCCAAGGATTGAGGAAACTTCCTCCATCTCAGCGAATTGTTTTGGATCGATCTGGGCAGCACAACCTGTGACGATAATCTTTGCGTCTGGTCGTTCGCGTTTGGTGCGCCGAATGCTTTGGCGTGCTTGCCTGACGGCTTCCGCAGTAACGCTGCAGGTATTGAAAATCACAACATCATCAAGCCCTGCGCTTTCCGCATGGCGGCGCATTACCTCGCTTTCATAAGCGTTCAGGCGGCAACCAAATGTAACAATGTCAGGTTTGTTGCTCACAGATCAATTTCACCTTTGAAGGCCAATGTAGCACTTCCTGTCATTTGAACTGAATTATCGCCCATCCATTCAATCTCAAGAGGGCCACCATCCAGTAATACGGTTGCTTTGCGACCTTCGATCATATTGCGACGTATAGCGGCAACCGCACCTGCGCACGCGCCTGTACCGCAGGCTTCGGTAATACCGACACCGCGTTCCCAAACGCGTTGGCGAATTTCTTGCCCGTTCACTGAGGCAATAGAAACGTTCACTCGCTCGGGGAATAAGGGATGATGTTCGATCTGCGGGCCAAGTGTTTCAAGGTCGATTCCATTGACATCATCAACAAAAAACACAGCATGCGGATTGCCCATGTTTACACAAACCGGCGTTGATAATGCGCCAAGTGTAAAATCGACCTGCAATGTGTCCATTTTTGCTGCCAAAGGGATAGCTTGCCATTCAGTGTTTGCAGGCCCCATATTCACAGAAATACCAAGTGCTGAAGTTTTAGCGCTTAATAATCCGGCATCGGTTTCAATTGATATGGAAGTAAGTGATTTTTCATCGAGGATAATTTGACCAACACAGCGGGTTGCGTTACCGCATGCCTCTACACGTGATCCGTCAGCATTCCTGATTTCCATAAATACGTCAGCTTGATCGCTGTTGCGCAGCAAGATGAGTTGATCAAAACCAACGCCGCGTTTACGGTTTGCAATCATGCGGACTTGATCATCCGACAGATTAAGATCGTTCTCACGCGCATCAAAAATGACAAAATCATTGCCAAGGCCGTGCATTTTTAAAAACTGATATGTCTGTGTTTCACTCATGCGCTGCTTATATGGGGTGTGGCAGGCCTGAGTCTATAGTTTTCAAAGAACAAACATGACGAAATCGCGCTTTTGTGTAATAAATCTTAGCCTTATTAAAAGAAATATAGTTTGGTTATGCAGAAATTAACTATCCATATGGGGGTTCATCGGGCTGGCTCTACTTCATTACAGTCCTTCCTTCGGGCACACTCAACGGATTTGGAAGAAGAAAATATAAAACTTTTGACGAGGCCTGACCTGAAAGGAACGGGTTTTAAAGGGTATCTAACCAAAGTAAAAAATACGTCTCCTAACAGTTTGATACGGATGTACCTTGAGAAACATCTTAAGAGTGAATTCCAGAAGATTGAGCAGGATCATATTTTAATCAGTGAAGAAAATTTGATTGGTGCTATGCCAGTTATGCGATCGGCTTCTGACTTGGCTTACCCAAAATTGGATCAGTTCTTATACACTCTATTCAATTGGCGTCATGAGTTTGATATTCATCCCCGATTGATCGTGCGCCGTCAGGATAAATGGGTAGAATCATTATATGCTTTTCAGGTGTTTAGGGGGCTAGGGGCCCGATTTTCAGAGTTTACAAATTCTTTTAGTCGCAAGCAGCTTGATTGGTCGTTTTTTTTGAATGCGTTGGAGCAAAGGGGTTTACTGCCACACACGCTGATCATGCCTTTGGAAGCGTGCGGTGGTCAGGACCATAGTGAATGGGTACCTAATTTTTTGGGTATTGATGACGGCACTTTATCTAACCATCGGGTTGAGACTAACGAACGTATGTTGCTACGTGATTTGAAGCTATTTTGGGCGCTGAATAAAATTGGTTGGGCCAAGGGTAAGCGTGGGAAACGCCGCAATCTCAGGCGTAAATTGGTGCAAATGTCCCATATTCATGGTGACCGTGAATTGGACCGTGCTGAGGTTGGTGATTATCTTTTGGAAGCGGGGGTAAAAGTTTCCAATCAAAATTTAAAGCATGTGGAGAGTGCTTATCTCGGCATGGAATATCCCTATTTTTCTGATGTGGAAAGGCAGGAATTCCTGGCGCCGTATCAAAACGCAAACAAAAGTTTCCTTAACCGTCCTGAGGTCTTGGGGGCATCTGATTTGTGGGATATTTGATCCATTAAAATATAAGTGGAATCAGGCTGTAGCAAACTGCGCTAATAATGAATGTCCCAAGTATGTTTAGCCAAAGACCGGCTTTCGCCATTTGGGGTATGGTAAAATTCCCTGTAGAATAAATTACGGCATTGGGTGCGGTGGCAACTGGCAGCATGAAGGCACAGCTTGCCGCCATTGCAGTTGGGGCAGCCAGTAGAATTGGGTCAATGTTTCCTGTGGTGGCGACTGCCGCTAACACGGGAACGAGCGCTGCTGTGGTGGCCGTGTTGGACGTCAGTTCCGTCAGGAAAATTACCAGCGCCACAATCGCAAAGATTAATAATAACAACGGAGCGCCCGACAGTGCCGATAATCCTTCACCTAACCAAATAGCAAGGCCAGTTTTCTTGATGGCAGCAGCGAGGCTAAGGCCACCTCCAAATAGTAGGATAACCCCCCAAGGAAGCTTCACAGCGCTTTCCCAGTTCAATAGAAAATCGCGTTTACCATTACCAGCGGGTACCAAAAACATAGCAACAGCCCCCATTATAGCGATGCCCATATTGGATAGATTTTCCAAACCTGGTATTTCTATCAAAAGTCGACGTGTCATCCATGCGAGTGACATGGAACCAAAGACAATCGCGACCCGAATTTCCGCTTTTGAAATGCCTTTGATTTCCGCAAGTTTTTCCTGAACGACCTTATCACCGCCTTTGACTTCATCTGCATTGAAACGAAAAACTATTTTGGTAACCACGAACCACGCAGCTGGCACCATGCACGCAACGACGGGCACACCCAGCATCATCCATTCCAGAAAATCGATGGTGCGGCCTGTTTGTTGTTCCATAAAGCCGACGACAAATGCGTTTGGCGGTGTGCCAATGATCGTCCCTACGCCCCCAATAGATGATGACCACGCTATCCCAAGCAACAAAGCTATCGTAAATTTATGGCCATGTGCGTTGGTGCCAAGCACTGTTTGGGAAACACTGAGCGCGATAGGCACCATCATCAGTGTTGTCGCTGTGTTTGATATCCACATGGAAAGTGTGGCACTCGCGACCATGAAACCGCCAATCAATGCGGCGGGGTGACTGCCCGCGCGTTTCAGGATGTTTAAGGCAATCCGTTTGTGCAGGTTCCAGCGCTCCATCGCCATTGCAGCAATGAAGCCGCCAAGGAGCAGAAAAATAATTGGATCAGTGTAAGGGTTAGAAGCTTCTTTGGTGGTTGATACACCAAGGACTGGTAGCAGTATTAGGGGGATCAGGCTTGTCGCTGGTACCGGTATTGCTTCTGTTGCCCACCATATCGCCATGAAAATAACAACCGATGCCACCTGCCATGCTTCATAGGTAAGGCCAGCGGGTATTGGCGCCAAAAGCATGAGAACAAAAACAATTGGCCCCAATATTAAGCCAATATCCTGATAACGTGCTCTTTTACTAACTAACTCTGACATATAAACCTCTCCCACATTTGCTATGGGTACCCTGAAAGTTTGAAAATGCCAACAGTACTATTGATTTGCCTTCAGGCAGGCGGCTTCCCACTCAGTGAGAAATGCCATGATTTCAAGCGAGTCCTTTAGGCGAGGTGCTGGCCTAATGGCTTCTTTTGATTTTTGACTTAGCGACGCCTCAACCATTTTAACCTGATGATAAAAGGCATCATGATCAGCATCCACATAGATATCTTCTGTTGATCCATCATATCCTTCCCACCGAATATGATTGCGTCCCGCGAGCGGGAGCCATGGATTGGTGATGAATGATAATGTACCATTTTCACCGATCACATCAAACCGATGCGCGAGGCCATAGCTGTCGGAAGATTGGAGTGTTGCAAGCACACCATTATTAAATCTAACCGCCGTTGATGCGTCCTGAAGGTTCCCGTCAATTGCTGACCAATTCCCCGTGCCAGATAATTCACGATTCAAAAATGCTTTTTCCCCGCACATTGTCTGGATGGTCAGGTGCATTAATGATACCGGATAGCATCCAAGATTGTATAAGGTGCCCTTGCCAAGTGGATTAGCGAATTTCGCAATATCTGCTGCATAGTATCCGTTGATTGACTTGAGGGTGCCAAAGCGACCATCCTGAAGCAGTGAAACAAACTTTCTGATGACAGGGTGGGATAGATACATCAGCCCTTCGACAAAGAAAACATTATGTTTTCGCACGCATTCTATGAGCGCAGATGCATCCGCCATATTGGTGCAGAGTGATTTTTCGCACAATACCGCCTTGCCGTTTTCGGCTGCCCTTTGGGTCATGGTGTGATGAATGTGGTTCGGAAGGCCAATGTAGATAATATCGACTTCTGGGTCTGCAAAAACACTTTCGTAGCCAGAATAAATTTTTTCAGGACTGTATTTGTCCTGCATTTCATCAAGGGCATCTATATTTCTGCCAGCAATAGCAAAAATATTTGAGCTCATGCTCATTGCCACGGCATCAGCAACCTGATGTGAGATAAAACCAGTACCCAATATGGCCCAATTCAGCATGTGCTATGTTCCCGCGAATAATATATAGGATGAGTAACGTGGTTGGTGATGTTTTCAAAGTATGTTTTAGTATGTTGATTATCTAGTAGCGTTTTTAGGTTACGGAATATCCGAGGGAATATTGTTGCGTGTGAAATATTTTTGGGAAGATATTGGCGATAAAATCGCCATTTTTGTGTTAAGAGTTTTATCAAGGTTCAGAGAAGATCCAAATGCGTGCGATCACGAATGGGAAGTTTACAGTACTGCTTTAAATCAAGGCTGGTTGGAACTGACCTGCCATAAATGCATGTCTAATGGTGCGGTAGAAGATCCAACAAAAGAGGAGTGGGAAAAAGCTTTCGACGCGTCATCGTCACCATACCGTTGGTATGAGAACGAACGGGTTACACTTGGTCAGCGGATTAAGATATAAAGCATTTGCTTGACTTTATCGGGCGAAATCAGTAACCAAACCACAATTTCCATAGGAAAGAACAATTTAGCTAGTGTCCTTAAAGGCATTCGATATTGATTTGCCGGGATACCCACCAGTCAGCGAGGTTCGCACACTGGTGCCATTAGTGCTTGTTTTAACCTATTGAAAAATATGAATTTTAACGTGTTGTGAAAAGGATTTAAGGGCATGTTTGACAATCTGTCAGATCGATTAAATTCCATCTTTGATGGCTTGAAGCGCCGTGGTGCTTTGAAAGAATCGGATGTGACAGCTGCCCTGCGTGAAGTCCGCGTTGCCCTTTTGGAAGCTGATGTTGCCCTGCCTGTCGTGAAAAGTTTCATCGACAAGGTAAAGGTGAAAGCCGTTGGTCAGGAAGTTCTTAAGTCAGTCACGCCCGGCCAGCAGGTTATCAAGATCGTAAATGACGAGCTTGTTGCTATGCTTGGCTCCGAGGCTAGCGGTATCAACACGGCTGGTGTTCCCCCAGTTGCGATCCTGATGGTGGGTTTGCAAGGTTCTGGTAAAACAACCACAACAGCCAAGCTCGCGAAACGCCTTACGGAAAAAGAGAAAAAGAAGGTCTTGATGGCGTCCTTGGACGTGCGCAGACCAGCGGCGCAAGAGCAGCTTAAGGTTCTTGGTGAACAGATTGGTGTGAAAACCCTGCCGATTATTGCGGGCCAGATGCCGGTTGATATTGCCAAGCGCGCGATGGACGCAGCAAAGCTTCAGGGCTTTGATGTCGTGATGCTTGATACCGCAGGTCGTTTGCATGTGGACCAAAGCCTGATGGCAGAGGTGATCGCGGTTCGTGATACAACGATGCCGCTTGAAACCCTTCTGGTCGCGGATAGCCTTACGGGTCAAGACGCGGTCAATGTCGCGAAAGAATTTGACGCGCAGGTTGGTATCACAGGTGTTGCGCTTACGCGGATGGACGGTGATGGCCGCGGTGGTGCCGCGCTTTCGATGCGCTCAGTTACGGGTAAGCCTATCAAGCTTGCGGGTACTGGCGAGAAAATGGATGCGCTTGAGGATTTCCATCCTGAGCGTGTTGCAAGCCGTATCCTCGGGATGGGGGATGTTGTCAGCCTTGTTGAAAAGGCAGCTGAAACCATCGAGCAGGAAGAAGCTGAAAAAATGGCCAAGAAAATGGCCAAGGGCGAATTTGATCTTGATGATCTGCGTTCGCAGCTTCAACAAATGTCCAAAATGGGCGGTATGAAGGGTGTGCTTGGCCTGTTGCCGGGTGTTGGCAAGATCAAGCAAGCCATGAACCAGTCCAACATGGATGATAAGATATTCAAGCGCCAGGAAGCGATTATCTCTTCGATGACGCCGAAAGAGCGTAAGCAACCAAAAATGATTAATGCGTCACGTAAGAAGAGGATCGCTGCGGGCTCAGGCACGAGCGTTCCAGAAGTGAACAAGCTTCTGAAGATGCATATGCAGATGGCGAAAATGATGAAGAAAATGTCCCAGATGGGCAAAAAGGGCAAGATGCCCGGTTTGCCAGGAATGGGCGGGATGCCGGGTGGTTTGCCACCAGGCTTCGACAAACTGATGTAACCAAATATTTAACTAACAATTATCTAACTGATTGAAGAATAAACCCTGAAAGGAATTTCAAAATGGCAATCGCAATTCGTTTGGCCCGTGGCGGCGCAAAAAAACGTCCTTACTACCGTATCGTAGTTGCTGATACACGTGCACCACGTGACGGTCGTTACATCGAGCGCGTTGGTAGCTATAACCCAATGCTTGCAAAAGACGACGAAAAGCGCGTTATCTTCACTGAAGACCGCGTGAAGCATTGGCTGGGTCAAGGCGCGAAGCCAACTGACCGTGTAGCACGCTTCCTTGAAGCTGCTGGTCTTGTTGAAGGCAAGAAAGTTCGCAACAACCCGAACAAAGGTAAGCCGGGCCAAAAAGCACTTGAGCGTATTGAAGAGCGCAAGGAAAAAGCTGCTGCTGCCGCTGAAGCTGCTGCAGAAGCAGAAGCTGCACCAGCAGAAGAATAAGATCGCTTCGATATCTTAATCGAACAAGCAAGGGCTTCAGCATATGTCCAATAGCCGTAATGAACGCGTACAACAAGGCGTAGAAGACGGTTGGGTCTGTGTTGGGGCCCTCGGTGCATCACACGGTGTGCGCGGTGAATTGCGGCTTCGTTCTTTCACCGATGATGAGGAAACAGTTTTTCAGTTTTCTGATCTTCGGAAGAGGCCCAATGGTGCAGCGATCAAAATCAAGAAAGTGCGTAAGCACAAGGATGACTTTATCGTTCGTGTAGACGGCATTGAAAACCGCGAAGATGCGCAGACGCTTAAGTCAACCAAGCTTTATGTTCCGCGTGAAGTTCTGGATGATGTGATCGATGAAGATGAGTTTTATCTAGCCGATCTTATTGGCCTGAATGCTATTGACGAGGCTGGTAACTGGCTTGGATTCGTTCGCGCAGTTGAAAACTTCGGTAGTGAAGATCTGATTGAGGTGGTTCTTGATGAACCTGTGAAAGGGCTTGGGCGTTTTGCCTTCATCCCGTTTCGTAAGGTATTCATTCCAACGATTGACCTCAAGGCGGACAGACTGGTGGTTAATTGGGCTGATTGGCTGAAAACCCAAGTGATTGCAACGGCTGAAGAGCAAGAGAAAAGCGGGAAAAAATAATGGCTCCGCTCTTCACTGCACAGGTTTTGACGCTATTTCCCGATATGTTTCCGGGCTACCTCGGGCAATCGCTCGCTGGAAAAGGCCTGAAAGACGGGAAATGGGCGTTAAAAACGCTGGACATCCGCGATTTTTCGAGCGATAAGCACCGCTCTGTCGATGATACCCCATCTGGCGGTGGTCCGGGCATGGTGATGCGGGCGGATATTTTGGGCAAAGCGGTTGATGCCGCGAGAAGCGAGGCGGCGGATGAATGGCCGCTTATGTATCTAAGCCCAAGAGGTCGGCGGTTTGATCAGGCGGAAACCAAAAGGTGGCAAAATGCCGGTGGCGTGACGTTACTGTGTGGGCGTTTTGAAGGGATCGACGAACGTGTTTTAGAGGCACGGAATATCGAGGAAATAAGCCTCGGTGATTTTGTGCTTTCTGGCGGTGAACCAGCGGCACTTGCTATGCTGGATGCAACAGTCAGATTGTTGCCGGGTGTTATGGGTACTACCACCACGCTCGATGAAGAAAGTTTTGAAAGCGGATTGCTTGAATATCCGCAATATACCAGACCTCAGGTCTGGGAAGGCCGGGAAATCCCGGAGGTGCTTACAAGTGGGCATCATGGACGGGTTGCTGAATGGCGACTTGAAAAAAGTGAAGAACTAACTCGGATACGCCGGCCTGATCTTTGGTCGACCTATGTTCGAAATAAAGAAGAAAAGGTCTAAGGACGATGAATATTATTCAGAAGCTCGAGCAAGAGCAAATTGCTAAGCTTACCGAAGGTAAGGAAATCCCAACATTTGGTGCGGGTGACACACTCCGTGTTGACGTGAAAGTTCGCGAAGGCAACCGTGAGCGTATTCAGGCATACGAAGGTGTATGTATTGCGCGCTCTAACAAAGGCGTTAGCTCTAACTTCACGGTTCGTAAGATTTCTTACGGCGAAGGTGTTGAGCGTGTATTTCCACTTTATGGCCCGGTTGTAGACAATATTACTGTTGTTCGTCGTGGTAAGGTTCGCCGTGCGAAACTGTACTATCTTCGTTCACGCCGTGGTAAATCTGCACGTATAGCTGAGAAGCAGGACTTCAATCGCAAGAAATAATATTTCAAAATATACAAATAGATGTAATATTATGTTGCGTCTGTTTGCTGATACGATTAAGGACGGTGACAGAGTATTCTGTCGCCGTTTTTTATTGGGTGCATCGCCTCTCAGTAATCAACATCACAGAAGAAAAGGATAATGTCAGGATCAATACATAGTCAAATGTAGATGGCCAAATGTAGATGGATAGAATAATGCCTAACACAATGTACGATAAAATTTGGTCGAACCATGTTGTAGAAGAACTATCAGGTGAGGTGGCGCTTCTGTATATTGATCGCCATCTTGTACATGAGGTTACATCGCCGCAAGCGTTTGATGGCCTGCGTGCAAAGGGCCGTAAAATTCATCGGCCTGATAGCATTATCGCTGTTCCTGATCATAATGTTCCGACTAAGGACCGTAATCTTCCTAATCCTGATCCTATGTCAGAGGCGCAGTTGGACGCGTTGGAAAAAAATGTGAAGGAATTTGGCCTTGATTATATCCCTATGAATGATGTGCGTCAGGGCATTGTTCATGTGGTTGGACCAGAGCAAGGCTTTACCCAACCCGGAGTAACGCTTGTCTGCGGAGACAGTCACACATCAACGCATGGTGCCTTCGGTGCGCTTGCATTTGGAATTGGAACGAGCGAAGTTGAGCATGTGCTCGCGACCCAAACACTTCAATTGAAGAAATCCAAAAATATGCGGGTTACGGTATCCGGCGAGTTACCTGTTGGGTGTTCGGCGAAGGATGTTGCCCTCGCTATCATTGGCAAAATTGGCACGGGTGGTGGCACCGGATATGTGATCGAATATGCTGGTTCTGTTATCGAAGCGCTATCGATGGAAGGGCGGATGACACTTTGTAATATGTCGATCGAGGCTGGTGCACGAGCGGGCCTTGTTGCACCTGATGATAAAACATTTGAGTATCTTAAAGGCAGGCCCTATGCGCCAAAAGGCGGTGCATGGGAAAGTGCTGTTGCGTTTTGGCAGGCGCTTAAAACTGATGAAGGGGCTGCTTTTGATAAGGAGATTGAGATCAATGGGGCTGATATCGCTCCGCTGGTAACATGGGGCACGAGCCCTGAGGATGTTGTGCCAATTACGGCGTCTGTTCCTCAGGTGGTTGCCTTTGATGATCCTGCGAAACAAGAAGCCGTAAAGAAGTCACTTGAGTATATGGGATTGTCAGAAGGTCAGATGATCACAGACATTCCGGTTGACCGTGTGTTTATCGGCAGCTGCACCAACAGCCGTATTGAGGATATCCGTGAAGTGGCAAAGGTTGTAAAGGGCCGTAAAGTCAATGAACGCATCATCGAGGCGCTTGTGGTGCCGGGATCTGGCCTTGTGAAAGAACAGGCAGAATCCGAAGGACTTGACGAAATTTTGTTGGAAGCGGGGTTTGAGTGGCGAGACCCAGGATGCTCTATGTGTCTCGCGATGAATCCGGACCGTGCAGGTGTGGGTGAGCATGTGGCATCCACGAGCAACAGGAACTTTGTCGGGCGACAGGGGCCAGGTGCTCGTACACATTTGGTAAGCCCTGCAATGGCGGCAGCGGCTGCGATCGCCGGCCATTTTGTCGATGTGCGCGACTTTTAAGGAAAGGGCGAGGCTGATGCAAAAATTCACACAAATCACATCAATTGCAACACCATTCCCGCAAGTAAACGTTGATACAGATATCATTATTCCGGCTAAGCATCTGAAATCAATTAAACGAACCGGCTTTGGAGAGTTTGCTTTTGAAACCATACGCTTTGACGGCGATGGCAACCGTATCGAAAATAATGTTTTTGACGGCGATAAATACAAAGATGCGAAAATTCTGATCGCAGGTGATAATTTTGGCTGTGGATCGAGCCGCGAGCACGCACCATGGGCAATCGCCGAACTGGGATTTCGCTGCATTATTGCACCAAGTTTTGCTGATATCTTTGCAGGCAACTGTGTCAAAAACGGTATTTTGACAATTGCCTTACCGCAGCCTGATGTTGATGCGCTTGTGCTTGCTGCCGAGGCCGGGCATGACATTCATGTGGACCTTTCGGAGCAAACGGTTAAATGCCAGAATGCACACTATGATTTCGATTATAATCCTGCCCACAAAGCAATGCTGATGAATGGTTTTGATGAAATCGACACAACACTGCAATCGACTCAAGCTATCCGGTCATACGAGAACGAGCAGAAATTGATGACACCTTGGTTGTTCAAGGGATAATTGGCCCTAATTAAATAAGCAGGAAATTAAAATGACAACACATAAATTAATGCTTTTGCCGGGTGATGGAATTGGCCCTGAAATTATGGCTGAGGTTACTAAGGTTATCGCGTGGACCGAGCGTGCCTTTGATGTAACGTTCGATGTATCAAGTGGGCTTGTTGGTGGCTGCGCTTATGATGCTGAGGGTGTTCCCTTAAGCGATGAAACACTTGCCGCGGCCAAAGCGTGTGATGCCATTATTATGGGAGCCGTTGGTGGCCCCAAATGGGATGGTGTGGATTATGATAAACGACCTGAAGCCGGACTTTTGCGCCTTCGCAAGGAGTTAGATGCTTTTGCAAACTTAAGACCTGCGATCTGTTTTGACGCGCTTGCAGACGCATCAAGCCTGAAACGGGAATTTGTGGCTGGTCTTGATCTTTTGTTTGTGCGTGAACTCTCTAGTGGTGTTTATTTTGGCGAACCACGGGGCATTGAAACGCTGGATGATGGTAGCAGGGTCGGTATCAATACCCAGCGTTACACCGAGGCCGAGATTGAGCGAATCGCCCATGTTGGATTTCAAATGGCACAAAAACGCGGAGGCCGTGTTGCGAGTGCTGAGAAATCCAATGTGATGGAGGCAGGCCTTTTGTGGCGCGAGGTGGTGACAGAAGTCCATCAAGACCATTATAGTGATGTGGAGCTAACACATATCCTTGCGGATAATTGCGCGATGCAGCTTGTGAAGAATCCGAAGCAATTTGATGTGATTTTAACGGATAATTTGTTTGGCGATTTACTCTCCGACGAGGCTGCAATGCTCACGGGATCATTGGGTATGTTACCTTCTGCATCGTTAGGAAATGGCGAAATGCCTGGGCTTTATGAGCCTGTGCACGGATCCGCCCCTGATATTGCAGGTGAAGGTATCGCCAATCCGATCGCGGCGATCCTTAGCTTTGCGATGGCGCTTCGTTATTCCTTGAATATGGGTGGGGCTGCGACCGCAGTTGAGGCTGCGGTTGATCGTGTTCTCGCGGATAATGTTCGCACGAGCGATATTTGGGCGGAGGGTACAATGCGGGTCACAACGTCACAAATGGGTGACGCTATACTTAAAAAACTTGACGATAACTAATGGCTCTATAGATAGAGCATTCTTTTTAATTCCATTGTCCATAAGGAGACCATAAATGGGCTTTCGTGTCGCTGTTGTAGGTGCGACCGGTAATGTCGGTCGTGAAATGTTAAACATCCTTGCTGAGCGTGATTTCCCGGCGAAGGATATTGTTGCGCTCGCATCCCGAAAGTCGATTGGTCAGATCGCTATGTACGGCGATAAGGAACTTAAGGTACAGGCACTGGATGATTTCGATTTTGCAGGCACTGCTTTTGCGTTCTTTGCTGCGGGTTCGGGTGTTTCGAAAGAACATGCACCACGAGCTGCCAAAGCGGGTGCGGTTGTGATTGACAATTCATCCCTTTACCGGATGGATCCGGATGTGCCGCTTGTGGTGCCAGAAGTGAACGCGCATGACCTTAAGGATTTTGCAAAAAAGAATATTGTTGCAAACCCAAACTGTTCGACAGCGCAAATGCTTGTGGCTTTGAAGCCCTTGCATGATGCTGCGGTGATCAAACGGGTTGTTGTATCAACATACCAGTCAGTTTCTGGTGCTGGTAATGCCGCGATGGACGAATTGTTCCGCCAAACGCGTGCTATTTTTGTGAACGATGATATCGAGAAAGAGCAATTCACGAAACAGATTGCTTTCAATGTGATCCCGCATATCGATGTGTTCCTCGATGATGGATACACCAAAGAAGAGTGGAAAATGGTTGCCGAAACCAAGAAAATGCTCGATCCGAAAATCAAGCTTACGGCAACATGTGTGCGCGTGCCTGTGTTTGTGGGGCATTCAGAATCGCTCAATATAGAATTTGAAAAAGAAATTTCTGCTGATGAAGCGCGTAATATCCTTCGTGAAGCGCCGGGTTGTCTGGTTGTTGATCGCCGTGAGGACGAAGGCTACATCACACCTGTTGAATGTGTTGGCGATTTTGCAACCTATATTTCGCGTATCCGTGAAGATATCACTGTAGAGAATGGTCTGAATATCTGGGTTGTATCTGATAATCTGAGGAAGGGTGCAGCATTGAATGCTGTTCAAATTGCAGAATCGATGATTAACCAGAAACTGGTAACTGCAGACTAGAAATAAAGTATAAATGATGAATGGAGCGGTGAGAAAATTTTTCTCGCCGCTTTCTTTTTGTGAAGCCACTTATTATGATTCACCTCATTGCATGTGAGTTATCAGTTTAAACGCCTCGTCATTTAGAAATGGATTTTGGTTATGAGTGAGCTTTATCGCAGTGTCCTTTTTATGCCTGGGTCGAACCCTCGAGTGATCGAAAAAGCGCGCACTCTTGATGTTGATGTGATTGTTTTTGACCTTGAAGACGCGACGGCACCAGAAGCTAAGGAAACGGCTCGAGGGCTTGTTTCAGAAGCTTTAAAGGACGGCGCATTTGGAAATAGTAAACTGGTTGTCAGGATTAACGGGCTGGCCACCAGGTGGTGGCAAGATGATATTGCGGCTATAGGGGCTTTAAATCCCGAAGCAATCATTGTTCCTAAAATCAATGATGCGAATGATGTGAGCATTATAATGGATGCGATGAACAAGGCAGGAGCAAACGACACAAATCTCTGGGCTATGCTCGAAACGCCAATCGCATTTTTGAATGCTGGTCAGATTGCTGGGTCAAGTGATCGATTGCAGGCACTTGTTGTTGGTACCAACGACCTTGTGAAAGACCTTCGCGCAAGACATGTCCCAAACCGTGAGAGTGTGATAACGGCCCTGGGCACGGCTGTATTGGCAGCGCGTGCATATGGTCTTCTTGTGATTGACGGTGTCTATAATGATTTTATGGATGATGAGGGTTTAAGGTTACATGCCTTACAAGCTAGGGACATGGGGTATGATGGGAAAAGCCTTATTCATCCGAGTCAGGTTGCCATCACAAATGAAGTTTTTTCGCCGAGCCATGATGAAATTGCAGACGCGAAGGCTTTGATTACAGCCTACAAAGAAGCTAAGGTGCTAAACAAGGGTGTTGCTACCTTTAAAGGTAAAATGATCGAAGAATTACATGTGGTAGAGGCCGAGCGTATTCTGGATGTCGCGAACACGCTCGGAATTGGTTAAGGCGCTAGTCGCCAATATGCTTCGCTAAGAACTTCTCAGTTTCTTTTAGTAAAGTCATACGTGACGCTTTGGTTACCATATTGTGCGTTCCGTCATTGATCTTGATATATGTACTGTCTTTACCTAAATCAGTCAGTTTAGTGTGTGTAGAGCGCGACATGCGATAATCGATCCTGGTATCATCAACAGATGACATTAAAAGTACTGGTATGTTGATTTCATCAGCACGGTCATGGGGCGAAACAGTTTTATCGTCTGCCCCTCTGAGACCCATACGTTTTATCCATGCGCTGCCCCCAACAGACTGGTTTTTGTCGGTAGATTTAAGTCTGGGTAAATCAGTAACACCATTTACTGAGATGGCGCATTTATAAAGTCCAGGTTCCTTGATAGCTCCCATAAGGGCTGCGTATCCACCATATGAAGCGCCTGCAATGCAAATGCGTTCTGGATCAGCATAGCCTTCCGTAATTAACCATTTGGTGGCGTCGGTCACATCATCCTGCATTAGGCCACCCCACTGCAGAATTCCTTTGGTCAGGTATTGTGTACCGTACCCACTCGTTCCTCTAAAATTCGGCTGAAGAACGATGTAGCCTCGGTTGGCGTAAAATTGTGCCCAAAAATCCCAATGCGCGGAATCCCCGGCAACATGTGGGCCTCCATGAGGCAATATTACACTTGGCATATTTTGCGCTTTTCGGCCCGCAGGCATGGTTATCACTGCTGAAATTGTGCTGCCATCACGGACGGGAATTTTTAGCATCTTTGCAGTTGCCATTTGCTCCGCGTAGATTGGCTCGCGTGCAGGCGAGATGTAGTTTAACTGTTTGTTTTTTCTGTCATATAAATAGTAGGTACCCGGATCACGATCATTCTCGGCATATATGAGATATTTTGTTTCATCTTTCGACATGCTCGTTATTGAAACGATCATACCTTTAAGTGCCTTTTGCATACTTCGCTGAACAATCGATAGATCTTTGTCAAAGTATTTCACGCGAGTAAAATCGTCAGTATAATAAACACCTGCAACTTTGCCCGTTATAGGATGATAAACCATCCCGCCAATATCAACTGTGGCACGTTTGAAGATTTCCTCCACAGGTTCACCTGATCTTAGATCAAGTGTGAAAATACTATCGGTTCCGTAGGCGTTGCGGCCACTTACGTAAATAATGTTTGGGTCATTTGTAAAATCTTCAAACTTAAAGCGTTTATACCATTCTGTTTTCTTGAGATTGATCCATTTACCATTTGGCTGTTTGAATTTTACTTTGTACGTTGAACCGTCGTAACCCGTTCCATAAACAATTTCGGAGTTTTGGTTTGTGTACCAGTTTTGGTAACCGCGTAAGTTTTTTTGTATTTCTTTACGCTTACCATTTTCGACATTAACTCGATAAACTGATGTTTCTGCATCCAGATCGAAGTCCATAGCAACAAGAATATGTTTGGGGTCCTTTGGAAGTAGGTCGACAATGTTTTCGATTTGTGATGCAAACGACTCGACTTTATTGGCAGAAGCGCTGGCGACTGACCGCTTAGGTTTTCCAAGCCATTTAAATTTGCGATTTTTAAGGTTGAAAGAAAAGAGACGACTCTGAGCTACTTCGCGACCAAACTCCTCGCGGTATATTGTTCCGCTTAGTTGTAGTAAAATTATCTTGTCATTAATCCAATAGAAAGTGTCAAAATCACCGCCATCTGGCGCTGGTATGAGTTGCTTGTTCTCACCTTCGACTGTTTGTGCAACAACTGCTTTTCTGCCCTCATATTCAATAACATATCCGACCATCTTTCCATCAGGTGATAATTTCATTTGCGATAGGTCTGGTAGACTTGCAAATGCTTCTACCGGCAAAATCGGCGGCGCTTTCGTATTGTCTTGCGCAATGCAGATGTTTGTAAATATGCAGGATATAATTGTAAGGTATATGATACTTGATAGTGTCTTTGTAACAAAATGATGCGGACTCATAAATCACCCCCGATAAGCTCTTTCTACACAGTGAAAATTGTAATTTACACTGTGTAAACTTTAGTTTGTCACGAAACCGTGAGCAAGAAATTTCTCAAATGCGGCATTTTTTCGCAAGAAAGGCATAATCGCATCTTGCGGTTTCTTCGTAAGAAAGGCTAAAAGATACTGTATTTTGCACAAAGAATAATTGAGAATCGTTCGCAATTAATCATTTGTCTTTATGAGGTTAACAACTTTTCCGTATCAACTGGTGAAACGGTGAAGAATTTTTGTCAGGAGATCAAAATGGCACAGGTAAAACGCCCACTATCTCCACACCTGCAGGTCTATCGCTGGGGTGCTCATATGGCTGCGTCTATCATCAACAGGATGACAGGTGTTGCGCTTAGCGTGGGTACTATCTTGTTGACTTGGTGGTTAGTGGCGATTGCAACTGGCTATGAGTATTTTAATACCATTCAAGGCTATGCAGATAGCGCTTTTGGACGACTGGTATTATTTGGTATAACTTATGCTCTCATGCAGCATTTTGCAGGTGGTATTCGCCACTTGTTTATGGACGCGGGCAAAATGTATGACCTCAAGTCCAATACTCTCAGTGCCAAGCTGACTTTTGTCTTTGCGATTGTAGCAACGCTCGCAATTTGGATTGCAGCCTACAAAGTGATGGGGAGGCTTTAGATGACTGATTTTAATACCCCATTGTCGAAGGTACGTGGCCTGGGATCTGCAAAGGATGGAACGCACCATTGGTGGGTTCAGCGCGTTACAGCGATTGCCAATTTACCGCTCGTTTTATTCATGGTTATCTCATTTGTTGGTAATGCGGGCAAAGGACATGCTGAGTGGGTGGCATGGCTGCAGCAGCCTGTCGTCGCCGTGTTGACTATTCTTTTTGTCCTGAACATCACATATCACATGCGTTTAGGGCTTCAGGTTGTGATTGAGGATTATGTTCATTCACACGGTCTGAAGGTTGGCAGTCTGATACTTATTACATTTGCTTGTGTGCTCATAGCAGCGCTCAGCGTCTTTTCAATTCTTCGCATAGCGTTCGGGGGATAATACATGACAAAAAGTTACCCGATTACTCATCACACATATGATGCGGTTGTTATCGGCGCCGGTGGTTCTGGCCTTCGCGCTACAATGGGGCTTGCTGAATCTGGCCTTAAGACCGCTTGTATCACAAAGGTTTTCCCTACACGCTCACACACGGTGGCGGCGCAGGGTGGTATCGCTGCTTCGCTCGGTAATATGGGCAAAGATACTTGGCAGTGGCATATGTATGACACTGTTAAAGGGTCTGACTGGCTCGGTGATCAGGATGCGATCGAATATATGGTTCGTGAGGCACCTGCTGCTGTTTACGAACTTGAGCATTATGGCGTTCCGTTCTCCCGTACTGAAGAAGGTAAAATTTACCAGCGTGCATTTGGCGGTATGACGACAGAATTCGGTGAAGGACCAGCAGCGCAGCGTACGTGTGCGGCGGCTGACAGAACTGGTCACGCAATGCTCCATGCGCTTTACCAACAGTCGCTAAAGTATGATAGTGACTTTTACATCGAATATTTCGCGATTGATCTGATCATGGAAAACGGTGAATGCCGCGGCGTGATTGCGATGAATATGGAAGATGGTTCAATCCATGCTTTCCGTGCGCAGGCAACCGTGCTTGCAACAGGCGGGTATGGCCGTGCTTATTTCTCTGCAACATCAGCACACACCTGTACAGGTGATGGTGGCGGTATGGTGCTGCGCGCTGGATTGTCGCTTCAAGACCTTGAGTTCGTACAGTTCCACCCGACAGGTATTTACGGTGCTGGCGTTCTCATTACCGAGGGTGCTCGCGGTGAAGGTGGTATCCTTATCAACTCTGAAGGCGAGCGCTTTATGGAGCGTTATGCGCCATCAGCGAAGGACCTTGCGTCTCGTGATGTGGTATCACGCTCAATCTCTAATGAGATTCGTGAGGGCCGCGGTGTAGGACCGGAAAAAGATCATATGTATCTGCATCTGGATCACCTGGATCCGGCGATCCTCGCGGAGCGCTTACCGGGTATTTCTGAATCAGCGAAAATTTTCGCTGGTGTGGATGTGACCAAAGAGCCGATCCCGATCTTGCCAACAGTTCACTATAATATGGGCGGTATCCCAACCAACTATCATGGTGAAGTGATCAACCCAACCCCTGAAAATCAGGACAATGTGGTCAATGGTTTGTTTGCAGTTGGTGAAGCGGCATGTGTATCTGTGCACGGTGCTAACCGTCTTGGTTCTAATTCGCTGATCGACCTTGTGGTGTTTGGCCGTGCGGTTGGTAAGCGTGTACCAGAAATCGTGAAAGCTGGCGCAACACAGAAACCTCTGCCTGCCGGATATGAAGAGATGGCGCTTGGCCGTCTTGATAAGGCGCGTTACGCAGATGGCTCAACAAGTACTGCGGAAGCGCGACTTTCCATGCAGAAAGTGATGCAGAATAATTGCGCGGTCTTCAGAACCGAGGAAATCCTCTCTGAGGGTGTTGAGAAGATTGATGCAATCGCGGCCAATATGGATGACCTGAAAACAACAGACCGTTCACTTGTTTGGAATAGTGATCTTATCGAAACGCTTGAGCTTGATAACCTTATTGGTCAGGCAGTTCTCACGATGCACGGTGCGAATGCCCGTAAGGAATCGCGCGGTGCACACATGCACGAAGATTACCCGGATCGTGACGATGAAAACTGGATGAAACATACAGTTTCATGGTTCGACGGTAAGAAAGTAACACTTGGTGAACGTACAGTTCATGACTATACGCTTACGGAAGAAGTTGAATATATTAAACCGAAGGCTCGGGTTTACTAAGGCCTGATTGGTAGGAAAGGAATAGAAAATGGCTGAATTTTCGCTACCCGCCAATTCAAAAATCGGCAAGGGTAAAACTGTAAAAGCTGAAGGCGCGAAAAACACCAAAAACTTCAGTATCTATCGCTGGAACCCCGATGATGGTGAAAACCCACGCATGGATACCTATGAAGTTGACATGGATAGCTGTGGTCCAATGGTTCTTGATGCCCTTATCAAGATCAAGAACGAAATGGATAGTACTGTAACCTTCCGTCGTTCGTGCCGTGAAGGTGTGTGCGGGTCGTGCGCGATGAATATCGATGGCACCAACACGCTCGCCTGTACGAAGGCAATTGAAGACGTGAAGGGTGATGTCGCGATCACACCGCTCCCGCATATGGAAGTTGTGAAGGATTTGGTACCAGATCTTTCAAACTTTTATGCGCAGTATGCATCAATTAAACCCTGGATGCAGACGCAAAGTACGACGCCGGAGAAAGAGCGCCGTCAAAGCAAGGAAGACCGCCAGAAACTGGACGGCCTTTACGAATGTATTCTTTGTGCATGTTGTTCGACATCATGCCCAAGTTACTGGTGGAATGGTGACAAATATTTAGGCCCTGCGGTTCTTCTGCAAGCCTATCGTTGGTTGATCGATAGCCGCGATGAAGCGACCGGCGAGCGCCTTGATAACCTTGAGGACCCATTCCGTCTGTATCGTTGCCATACAATCATGAACTGTGCGAACGCATGTCCGAAGGGCTTGAACCCGGCGAAAGCTATCGCAGAGATCAAGAAAATGATGGTCGAGCGTAAAGGGTAAATACCTGCGCAATTGAGATGAAAAAAGCCGGCTTTTTCGCCGGCTTTTTTATTGCACGTACTGGATTCTATGATAGCGTGATTAAGCGCGTTCAAAAGGGGGTGAAAGATGTCTGAGCTTTCTTCAGAAGAAATAAACATCGAGACAAAAGGTGCCTGTATGTGTGGGGCTGTTAAGCTGAACATACATGCAATGCCCATAAAGGCAGGCGCGTGCCACTGCAAGATGTGCAGGCGTTGGTCCGGTGGGCCAAACATGACTGTTGATTGTGGTGACAATGTTTCCTTTGAAGGGGAAGAAAATATTGGTCGCTTCAAATCTTCTGAATGGGCGGAGCGGGCCTTCTGTAAAATTTGCGGGTCAAATCTGTTTTGGCGCATGTTGGATACGAACCAGCATATTATCTCGGCAGGCTTATTGGATGATGAAAGTGTTCTGACTTTAGATCATCAAATCTATATTGATCATAAGCCTGCTTACTATGATTTTGTGAACAAGACGAATGATATGACCGAGGCCGAAGTGCTCGCCCTTTATGCGCCTGAAGCGTAAGTCGCGGTTCACTGTGTTTGTTTTACCGCCATGGACCTTTTGAACACTGCGTTATTTTGAAGTTTATCCAAATCGGCTTCATCCGGCACGCAATCATCGGGCAGAAATTTGAGAATTTCGGGTATAGGATCGCTAAATAGAAGGTCAAAGGCAAACCTGTCTTTGCCGTATAAACCGCGGTGGATCATATTGGCTGAGAAAATTAGCATGTCACCTTTTTGAAGTCTGAGGGTTTTACCACCCATCAGGTCATGGTGCTTTAGTTTGCCATTCTGTTCCATGCGAGTGTCGAACTCTTCTTCAGTATCCCACCTTTTATGGGTGCCGGGGACGATCTCTATCCCATTTTCGTCCTTCAATGGGATACGGACATGCAAAGCATTTTGTTTGTCAAATATGGCTTTCTGCTCATCAAGTGTAAGCGTGTTATATTGAATATCTCGGTGCCAGTAGTTTTTTTGCTTTTTATTCAGTGGGTCAAAAAATATCTGGGTTCCCATAAATGCAAGGTTGTCAGATACATTCTCAGACAAGGCCTTATGGATTTTCTCATCGCTGATAAAGTTAAAAAGCTTAATTCTATCTTTCGAGGGCAGTATTCCTTTTTGGGTGATATAAGCGCTGTTTATTGCATGGCTCTGATAAAACTCGGTGTTTTCCAAAAGCCAGTTTTCATGAAAACTTAATAGAATATCGTGGATAGGGTTAAGCTCGTCAGGCGAAAATAGGCCCCGTATTACAATATAGCCATTATTTTCATATGTATGTACGCTCCTCATCAGGATAGTAAATTGTGTCTGAAAGTTTCAAGGCGTTTGGGGGTTAATCCCATTCCCTTTTCCAGATACTGGTCCATAGAGCCAAATTTTTCATCTATGGTTTTATAGGCAGCATGTAAAAAATCTTCTTTTACGCCAACAAGAGGTAAAACTGCATCCGCGTCAATCGCTCGGCCCGCCTTCTCTGAAGCCCATTCCGCGAGTTCCTTTGAGCTCGCTTTCAGATCAACCGCATCATTGGTCATAAGGAAATCAGCCATGATATCATCGCTGTGTATGTTGAGGGCTCTCATAATCAGAGCGCCTGCGATCCCCGTTCGGTCTTTGCCCGCAGTGCAGTGAAACAGGGCAGCCGTGTTGTCACTGGAATGATCAACCAAGACATCGAATAATTTTCTGAGGCCGTCAACATTTTCAATCGGAATGGTTTGAAACGCTAGAATAAACTGGTCATTTAACTCTTTTGCGGGGAAGGGCGATGTGGAGAGCTTCTCAAAAAGCTCCTTTACCCATGCGGCAGCGTTCCCTCCTATTGGTACCTCTCTGTAATCTGGTTGCCAGTGATTGTTCCAGGTGATTGGGCTGTTTTCTTTTTCACGTGCCGAGCGAAAATCCACAACTGTATCAATGTTGAGTGCTGCCATGTCTTTGTGCTGCTCGCTGTCTAGTTCGCTCGGGCGACCAGAACGATAGAGTTTCTTCCATTTAATATGACCGCCATTCAGTGATTTATAACCTCCCATATCGCGAAGGTTTTTGATGCCATTAATAGCTATCAGGCGGTCATGCTGCATGTTGTATCTCTTGAGGCTGTATACGTAAGAAAATAATGAGTATAATTAAAACAGATTGACTTCAAGAAATATAGTACCAAGTCTGAAATAGAATTGTGTGGTTCGTGCTTGCATGATACCAGACATGAAATGACTATGTTTGGTTTTTGTTGAGATGCACGTGACGACAAACAAAACAAAAAGCCCACAAATGGCTTATGAAGACTTAAAGGTCATAGGTGAAATTAAGCCTGATGAACATCAGGCAAATGCTGTTTCACATTTTGAGCGTCTTTATACCGACTTATCAGGATATCCTGAACTCACCCAAAAACGATCTTCGCTGTCAATCAAGAGTTGGCGGTTTGCTAATTTTTTCAGATGGTCTGGAGACGATAGAAAACCCCCAAGGGGGCTTTATCTTTACGGCGGGATTGGTCGCGGCAAATCTATGTTGATGGATTTGTTTCATGATTTAGCGCCTTTGAAGGCAAAAAAGCGTGTCCACTTCCATGAATTCATGCTGGATGTTCACGTGCGGATGAAGGAATGGCGCGGCTTTTCCGGGAAAGAGCGCATAGCGCACGGCGGCAAACCAGCAGAGGATGACCCAATTCCTCCCGTTGCACGCCAAATTGCACTTGAGGCAACGCTGCTTTGTTTTGATGAAATGCAGGTTACAGATATCGCCGATGCAATGATCCTGGGCCGTTTGTTTCGGGAATTGATGGAGCTTGGTGTTGTGATCGTTGCAACATCAAACCGAGTACCTGATGATCTATATAAGGACGGGCTTAATAGACAGCTTTTTATGCCCTTCATTGATATGATCAACAAAGAGTTTGATGTCGTGGCTCTTGATGGGCCGACCGATTATCGTCTGAACCGTTTTAAAGGTGTGCCAACATACTATACACCTATCAATGACAAAACGACTCAACAGTTATCTGATGCCTTTTTCAGGCTGACTGACCGGGATGTTGAAGACAGGGATAAGGTGCCCAGTGATACTCTTATGGTGCAGGGGCGCGAGCTTTTCGTACCAAAGGCTGCACGCGGCGTTGCGGTGTTTTCCTTCAAGCGTCTTTGTGCCAACCCATTGGGAGCGGCCGATTATCTTGCTATTGCTCGTCGGTACCATACGGTCATTATGGTTGCTATTCCGAAAATGAACAAAGAAAAGCGTAATGAAGCCAAACGTTTTGTGACGTTTATCGATGCGCTCTACGAACACGGCGTCAAGTTGCTTTGTTCGGCCGAAGTTGAAGCTTCTGAATTATATCCTTCTGGTGACGGGGCGTTTGAATTTGAACGCACGGTCTCACGACTCATGGAAATGCAGTCTGATGAATATATAGCCAGAGGGCATGGCCTTGAATAAATTTGCTATATTCTCGCGCCTTGAGCTGATGAAGTTGCTGATTTAAAGGTAAAATTACTTGAAAATACGAGTTGGTAACCATTCGTAAATCATTCGTGTAGAGACTTAAGACTAAGACCCCTTGCTTGATGGGATTAAACGCGCTAGGAACCATATATATTTCAATCTATTCAGCAATGAATTTTATTAAATCGCTGCTCCTCCCCGCAGCATGAATTAATTAACTGGAGTTTTCAGGAATGGCTCGTAACAAAATTGCCTTGATCGGTGCAGGTCAAATCGGTGGTACTCTTGCTCACCTAGCAGCCCTTAAAGAAATGGGTGATATCGTAATTTTTGATATTGTTGAAGGTATGCCACAAGGTAAGGCGCTTGACCTTGCACAAAGCGGCCCGGTTGAAGGGTATAACGCAAACCTCAAAGGTGCTAACGATTACGCTGATATTGCTGGTGCTGATGTTGTTATTGTAACAGCGGGTGTTGCACGTAAGCCAGGCATGAGCCGCGATGACCTTATCGGTATTAACCTAAAAGTGATGAAATCTGTTGGCGAAGGTATTGCTGCGCACGCACCAAATGCGTTTGTTATTTGTATCACAAACCCGCTTGATGCGATGGTTTGGGCACTTCAGAAATTCTCTGGCCTACCCACGAATAAAGTATGTGGCATGGCTGGTGTTCTTGATAGTGCGCGCTTTAGTCATTTCCTTGCGGATGAATTCAATGTTTCTGTTCAGGATGTGAACACATTCGTTCTTGGTGGTCACGGTGATACAATGGTTCCACTAACACGCTATTCAACAGTTGCAGGCATTCCGGTTCCTGATCTCGTAAAAATGGGATGGTCAACTCAGGAAAAAATTGATGAGATCGTGCAGCGTACACGTGACGGCGGTGCAGAAATCGTTGGCTTGTTGAAAACTGGTTCTGCCTACTATGCGCCAGCAGCAAGTGCAATTGAGATGGCTGAAAGTTACTTGAAAGACAAGAAGCGCCTTCTTCCGTGTGCGGCTTATCTTACTGGTGAGTATGGTGTTGATGAAATGTATGTTGGTGTTCCAACAATCATCGGTGCTGATGGTATTGAGAAAATTGTTGAAATCGATCTTCAAGGTGAAGAGAAAACAGGTTTCGACCACTCTGTTAACGCGGTAAAAGGTCTCGTTGAAGCATGTATTGCTATCGACGGTGATCTCGCATAATTGCAACTGTCCACAGGTTACTCATAAGGGGTTATAGGACAAATGAATATTCATGAATATCAGGCTAAAGGCCTATTGAAAAAATACGGTGCACCTGTTCTTGGTGGCGGTGTTGCCTATACTGCAGCGGAAGCTGTTGATGAAGCAAAAAAGCTTGGCGGTCCTGTATGGGTTGTTAAGGCGCAAATTCATGCTGGTGGTCGCGGTAAAGCGGGCGGTGTGAAAGTTGTTAAATCACTAGATGATGTGGAAGCAGTTGCAAAAGACCTTATTGGTAAAACGCTTGTTACACACCAGACGGGTCCAGAAGGTAAAGAGATCAAGCGCGTCTATGTTGAAGATGGCTGTGCGATCAAAAGCGAATTTTATCTTTCAATGCTTGTTGATCGTGAAACAAGTCAGGTTGCGATTGTCGCTTCGACAGAAGGCGGGATGGATATTGAGGAAGTTGCGGAAGCAACTCCTGAAAAGATCGTTACAATCACAATCGACCCTGCTGCTGGCTTGCAGCCATTCCATTGTCGTCAGGTTGCTTTCGGTTTCGGCCTTTCTGGTGCAGCTGCGAAAGCATGTCAGAAGCTTGTAGCGTCGCTCTACAAAGCTTTCACCGATCTTGATGCATCCATGTTAGAGATCAACCCGCTTGTTCTTACAGAAGATGATGAAATGGTCGTCCTCGATAGTAAGATGTCTTTTGATGGTAATGCACTTTTCCGTCACGCTGATGTTCGCGAGCTTCGTGACGAAAGCGAAGAAGACCCGAAAGAGATCGAAGCATCCAAATATGACCTTAACTACATCAGCCTGGATGGTAGTATCGGCTGTATGGTGAACGGTGCCGGACTTGCTATGGCAACGATGGATATCATCAAACTTAAAGGCGGTTCACCTGCAAACTTCCTTGATGTTGGTGGTGGCGCAACAAAAGAGCGTGTAACCGAAGCGTTTAAAATTATCCTTTCTGACGATAATGTTGAAGGCATCCTGGTCAATATCTTTGGTGGTATCATGCGCTGTGATGTGATCGCTGAGGGTGTTGTGGCAGCAGCGCGCGAGGTTGCGCTTTCTGTTCCGCTTGTGGTGCGATTAGAAGGTACAAATGTTGAGCTTGGCAAAAAGATCATGGCTGATAGTGGCCTTCCGATTATTGCCGCTGATGATCTTAATGATGCCGCTGAGAAAGTGGTTAAGGCCGTGAAGGAGGCCGCGTAATGTCTGTTCTCGTAGGTAAAGAAACTAAAGTTATCTGTCAGGGCTTCACTGGCGCACAGGGTACATTCCATTCTGAGCAAGCGATTGCATATGGTACAAATATGGTTGGTGGTGTAACGCCAGGTAAAGGCGGTTCAAAGCATCTGGACCTTCCAGTATTTGATACAGTTGCTGACGCACGCGAAGCAACAGATGCGAACGCATCTGTAATTTACGTTCCGCCTCCATTCGCCGCAGACGCAATCCTAGAAGCGATCGATGCTGAACTAGAGCTTGTTGTTTGTATCACAGAAGGCATTCCGGTTCTGGATATGGTGAAGGTGAAACGCGCACTTCGTAACTCTGGTACGCGTCTTGTTGGGCCAAACTGCCCTGGTGTTATTACACCGGGTGAATGTAAGATCGGTATTATGCCTGGTCATATTCATCGCCGTGGTAACGTTGGTATCGTATCGCGCTCCGGTACACTGACATACGAAGCGGTTGCTCAAACTACTGCTGCTGGCCTTGGTCAAAGTACATGTATCGGTATTGGCGGTGACCCTGTTAACGGTACTAACTTTATTGATTGCTTGGACATGTTCCTCGGTGACGATGAAACCGAAAGCATTATCATGATTGGTGAAATCGGTGGTTCCGCAGAGGAAGAAGCTGCGGAATTCCTCAAAGCAAGCAAAGTGAAGAAACCTGTCGCTGGCTTTATCGCTGGCCGTACAGCGCCTCCAGGCCGCACAATGGGCCACGCGGGTGCAATCGTATCTGGCGGCAAGGGCGGTGCAGAAGACAAAATCGAAGCAATGCGCTCTGCGGGGATCGTAGTGTCTGATAGCCCTGCGGCGCTCGGCACAACGCTTCTTGAAGCAATTAAAGGTTAAAACAGGCAAAAGAGGGGCGCGGTGATGAAAGCCGCGCCGTAACATATGGGTGCAGACATGGACCGAATTGCAGCGCTTGAAGGGGTTAGCCCAGCGTTTGTAGAATCCTTATATAGTCAATATCAATCAAACCCTGATAGCATTGATGCAGGTTGGCGTGATTATTTTAATGCGCTTGAAACCAGCATTGAAGCAGCGGGCCCAAGCTGGGCACGTTCCGATTGGCCACTTCGTCCTAATGATGATTTAACAACAGGCCTCGATGGCTCTGATATGTTTATCGAGAATGATAAACCTGTTTCTAAAGGGGGCGCTGGCCTTTCCGAAGAAGATATCCGTGCTGCAACGATTGATAGCATCCGCGCCCTCATGATGGTGCGCACGTACCGTGTGCGTGGTCATTTGATGGCAAACCTTGATCCCCTTGGTCTTGAAGATCGCCCGACCCATGCGGAACTGGAACCAGATACCTATGGTTTCGGACCAGACGACCGCAATCGTCCGATTTTTATGGACGGGGTGCTTGGGTTAAAGACCGCAACAATTAACGAAATTATTGAAATTCTACGCCGCACTTATTGTTCCAACCTCGGTGTGGAATTTATGCATATTAATGACCCTGAAGAAAAAGCGTGGCTTCAGCGCAAGATTGAGGGTCGCGACAAAGAAATCCAGTTTACCGACAAAGGTAAGATTGCGATTTTGAATAAGCTGATTGAAGCTGAGCATTTCGAAAAGTTTCTCGGCCGCAAATACACTGGAACTAAGCGATTTGGCCTTGATGGCGGTGAATCCATGGTTCCTGCCCTTGAAGGTGTGATGAAAACGGGTGGTCAGTTTGGCCTTGAGGAAATTGTCCTTGGTATGCCGCACCGTGGGCGCTTGAATGTACTTGCCAACGTGATGCAGAAACCTTATCGCGCGATTTTCAATGAATTTCACGGTGGTTCCTTCAAGCCTGATGATGTTCAAGGCTCTGGCGACGTAAAATATCACTTGGGGACAAGTGCTGACCGTGAATTTGATGGTAACAAAATTCACCTGTCATTGAATGCCAACCCATCCCACCTCGAAGCTGTAAACCCTGTGGTTATTGGTAAGGTGCATGCGAAGCAGTTCCAGAAAAAGGACGCTGAACACGCAAAAGTACTGCCTATTTTGCTTCACGGTGATGCGGCCTTCGCTGGTCAAGGCATTGTTGCAGAGTGTTTCGCGATGTCGGGTGTACGTGGATATAATTCCGGTGGTACGATCCATTTTATCGTGAATAACCAGATTGGTTTCACAACCAGCCCTCAATTCGCACGGTCTAGCCCATATCCGTCGGATGTAGCAAAAATGGTTCAGGCGCCGATTTTCCATGTGAATGGTGATGACCCTGAATCAGTTGTTTTTGCCACTAAAGTCGCGACAGAATTCCGTCAAACGTTCAAGCGTGATGTTGTGATTGATATGATTTGTTACCGCCGCTTCGGCCATAACGAATCAGACGAGCCTGCATTCACTCAGCCATTGATGTATGCTGCTATCAAAAAGCATCCTAGCGTCGTGAAATTATACGGCGAACGTTTGATTGCTGAAGGATTGATCACAGACGAAACATTCGCACAGATGCAAAACGAATTTGTCAGCTATCTGGAAGACGAGTTTGAAGCTGGCCGTGATTACCGTGTTAACAAAGCTGATTGGTTTGAAGGGAAATGGGAAGGTCTTGGCCTTGCTGACGAGGATCATGAGAAACGCCGCGCTCAAACTGGTGTAGCTGAAACAATGCTCCGTGAAGTTGGTGAAGTTCTGACGCATGTTCCAGAGACCTTCAACAGTCATCGCACGCTCAAACGTGTCCTTGATAACAAGGATAAAATGTTTGAAACAGGTGCAGGGTTTGATTGGGCAACCGCAGAAGCGTTGGCGTTTGGCACGCTTTTGAAAGAAGGCTATGATGTTCGCCTTTCAGGTCAGGATTGTGGCCGCGGCACGTTCAGTCAACGTCACGCTGTGTTCGTTGATCAGAAAACCGAAGAACGCTATGTGCCCTTACAGCATGTAGAAGAAGATCGTCACTTTGAAGTGTTGGATAGCCCGCTATCAGAATACGGCGTTCTTGGTTTTGAATATGGATATTCCACAACAGAGCCTAATACACTAACGCTTTGGGAAGCTCAGTTTGGTGATTTTGCCAATGGTGCACAAATTATCATTGACCAGTTCATCTGTTCGGCGGAAGCAAAATGGCTAAGGCTTTCTGGTCTGGTGATGTTGTTGCCACATGGCTATGAGGGCCAAGGCCCTGAGCATTCATCCGCGCGGCTTGAACGTTACCTTCAGTTAAGTGCTGAAGATAACTGGCAGGTAGCAAATTGCACGACGCCAGCAAACTATTTCCATATTTTGCGCCGTCAGATGCACCGCAAGTTCCGTAAGCCGTTGATTATGATGACACCAAAATCTTTGCTGCGTCATAAAAAAGCTGTCTCTAAGCTTGAAGAATTTGGCCCTGGGTCACAATTCCACCGAGTTCTTTGGGATGATGCTGAATATGGCGGCGGATCATCGATTAAGCTTAAATCGGATGATAAGATCAAGCGCGTGGTTATGTGTTCGGGTAAGGTCTATTTTGACCTCCTTGATGAGCGTGACAAGCGCGGTCAAGATGATACATATTTGTTGCGCGTTGAACAGCTCTATCCATTCCCACAGGCAGCCGTTGCTAAGGAACTTGCTCGTTTCAAGAATCTTGAGACAGTTGTTTGGTGTCAGGAAGAGCCAAAGAATATGGGGTCTTGGGCGTATATCAATGAACCAATTGAAGGTGTGTTAGCCGATTTGGATTTGAAACCAAAACGTGCCGTCTATGCTGGCCGTACAGCAAGCGCATCAACAGCAACAGGTCTGGCGTCAAGGCATGTTGCAGAACAAGAAGCATTAGTGGACCAAGCCCTTACAGCGTAAGGGTTTTGGATCAAACGATTTTACAAGGCAGGAGCACACATAGTGGCTATCGAAGATATTGTAATCCCACAACTTGGGGAATCTGTCGCAGAAGGTACAATCGGTACCTGGTTAAAACAAGTTGGTGACGCTGTCGCAGCTGATGAGCCAATTGTAGAAGTTGAAACTGATAAAGTTGCAATGGAAGTACCAAGCCCTGTTGCAGGTGTTTTGGTTGAACAAGTGGCAGCGGAAGGTGACACTGTTGAAATTGGTGCTTTAATCGCAAAGGTGGATACCGAAGGAAAAGGCGCTGCCCCGGCACCTGCTGCAAAGCCAGCGGCTGCAGCACCGCAAGCTTCCTCGCCATCACTGACACCCGCTCCTGCAACAGCAGCTCCGGCAGCAGCGAGTTCATCAAGTGCGGATTTGATGCCGATGTCACCTGCGGTAAGACGTATCGTAGAAGATTATAATCTTGACCCTGCTTCCGTCACGGGCACAGGTAAGGATGGCCGCCTTACGAAAGGTGATGTGCTAAAGGCAATTGAGGCTGGATCAGCGCGTACTATGAGTGCTCCGGTGCAAACTGTTGCTGCGACAAGTGGACCACGTGAAGAGCGTGTGAAAATGACGCGCCTTCGCAAAACAATTGCGTCTCGCCTTAAAGATGCCCAGAATACAGCAGCAATGTTGACGACATATAATGAAGTTGACATGACTGCGGTTATGGAAGCACGGAACAAATACAAGGATTTGTTTGCGAAGAAGCATAACATCAAGCTCGGATTCATGAGCTTTTTCACGAAAGCATGTTGCTTGGCGCTGAAGGAAGTGCCTGCGGTTAATGCCTTCATCGAAGGCGATGAAATCGTTTATCATAATTACGCTAATATCGGTGTTGCTGTGTCATCACCAAACGGCCTTGTTGTTCCTGTGTTGAAAGACGCTCAGGATATGTCCTTTGCGGACACTGAACTCGGTATTGCGAATTACGGCCGTAAAGCTCGTGATGGTAAAATGACGATGGAAGACATGCAGGGCGGTACCTTTACTATCTCTAACGGCGGTATTTTTGGTTCCCTAATGTCGAGCCCGATTTTGAACGCACCGCAATCTGCTATTCTGGGTATGCATAAAATTCAGGAACGCCCGATGGCGATCGGCGGTCAGGTTGTGATCCGTCCGATGATGTATTTGGCACTTTCCTATGATCACCGCATTATTGACGGCCGCGAGGCTGTAACGTTCCTCGTACGCGTGAAAGAGGCGCTCGAGGACCCAACTCGTTTATTGTTGGATATGTAAAATTAGCTGGCTTTTAGCCTGCCTGAGATATTGAATACTGAATTGAATGGGCGGGAGGTTTCCTGCCCATTTGTACGAAAGCTCTTATAAAATACCTTAAAAGGTGAAGGGACAAAATAATGTCTGATGCATTTGATGTAGTTGTAATTGGCGCTGGCCCCGGTGGATATGTTGCTGCCATTCGTGCGGCACAACTGGGCCTGAAAACCGCTTGTATTGATAAGCGTGAAACACTGGGCGGCACATGCCTGAATGTTGGTTGTATTCCGTCAAAAGCGCTATTGCATGCATCGCATCTATATCATGAAGCAAATCATGATTTTGCTAAATACGGCATTAAGGCCAAGGGCGTTGAAATGGATATCAAGGCCATGCTTTCCTCTAAAAGCAAGGTTGTTGAAGAGCTAACGGGTGGTATCGAGTTCCTTTTCAAGAAAAACAAGGTTGAATGGATTAAGGGTGCGGGGCGCTTTGCGGATAAAAATACTATTGAAGTTGTGCTTAATGATGGTGGCACGCGAACAGTGACGACCAAAGATACAATCATTGCAACAGGTAGTGATGTCGCGAGCCTTCCCGGTATCGAAATTGATGAGAAAAAGATCGTTTCATCAACGGGCGCGCTTGATATTCCAAAAGTACCAAAATCAATGGTTGTTATCGGCGGCGGTGTTATTGGCCTTGAGCTTGGTTCGGTTTGGAGCCGCCTCGGTGCTGACGTAACTGTTGTTGAATTTATGGATCAGGTTTTGCCGGGTATGGACGGCGAAGTTCGTAAAAACTTTGGCCGTATCCTCAAGAAGCAAGGTATGATACTGAAGCTTTCCTCTAAGGTAACAGAAGTGAAGAAAACCAAAGCCGGTGTTGATGTTACTTTTGAGCCAGTAAAGGGCGGTGACGGCGAAACAATCAAGGCTGATGTGGTATTGGTATCAGTGGGTCGACGCCCTTACACAGACGGTTTGGGTCTGGAAACAATTGGCGTTGAAATGGACGAGCGATCACGCGTGAAAATTGGTCATGATTTCTCTACCAACGTACCGGGTGTTTGGGCGATTGGCGATGTTGTCGAAGGGCCTATGCTTGCGCATAAGGCTGAAGATGAGGGTGTGGCGTGCGCCGAAAATATTGCGGGTCTAACAGGATATGTGAACCATGATGTGATCCCGGGCGTGGTATATACATTCCCTGAGGTTGCTTCTGTAGGTAAAACTGAGGAAGAACTTAAGGAAGCTGGTGTTGCATACAATGCTGGTAAGTTCCCGTTCACAGCAAACAGCCGCGCGAAAGCAAACCAAAGCACTGATGGTTTCGTGAAAATTCTTGCGGATAAAGAAAGTGACCGTGTTCTTGGTGTTCACATTATTGGTGGTGACGCGGGTAATATGATTGCACAAGCAGCGACAGCGATGGAGTTTGGTGCAAGTGCAGAGGATATTGCCCTAACATGCCACGCGCACCCAACTGAAACAGAAGCAATGAAAGAGGCTGCGCTTGCTGTTCATAAGCGTACTATTCATATGTAATCTGTTTACTGTTCCTTGGGATAGTCGGACATTTAGAACGAAAGCAAATAAGCCTGTACCGATCTGGTGCAGGCTTATTTTTATCGATCCAGCATTATCAGTTTCAGTAATTTATCAGGATGATATTTCTCTAGGAGTGCAAACAGAATTGCTGATGTAGTCGGTGTTGGAATACCTGAGATATCCTCTGGTTGAAAATGCAGCTGAAATGCTCTCACGACCTTACGGGTTTGCTTGTCAAACGATCCTGTTTCTTCAATCTTATATCCATAGCTACTGAGTGCTTTCTGTACTGTATGGATACTGCGGGGGGCCTTGATATGTGTATCTCTATACCTATTGAAAGCTTCTTCGTCATACCACGCACCAAAACCTTGTTCATAAAGCTGCTTCCAAGGGAATAGAGGGCCAGGGTCAACCTTCCGGTCTGGCGCTATATCTGAATGACCTACGATATTGGTTGGCGAAATATCAGGATGGCGTTTCTGAATATCAGATAATAAGTCAATAAGCAGGCTGATCTGCTGGTTGGGATAAGAATAGAAGCTACAGATATCGTTCAAATTAATTTCAATAGCAGAAAATTCAGGCGATGTATTTTCGGTGCATGTGGGCACATACACAAGTTCAATGCCGATTGACTGATCATTTAAACCGGCTTTCCCTTGCCAATCGCTTTGACCAGCATGCCAAGCCCTCTTGCTCTCCGGCACCAATGCATATGCTTTTAGTGACCTATGCGGATATGTTGGATCGTCAGGGGCCGGGATTAAATAATGTGCGCTCACGGGATTTGCGGATGGTTGGGTCAGGACTTCAAGCGACTCCTGAAAATCAATTGTTGTGTGATGAATGATTATCATTCGCGCCCGTGTATTATAATTCGCTGAAGGATATTCGATATATTTGGCACTTTGACAGGCGGTTAGAAAACCAAATACCAAAACAATTAGAAACTTAATATGGTTGCGCGACATGGACAAACCTTGTGGTTAAGAAGACCCAATGATGCTTTATTACTTCCATTAAAGTCAAAATGTTTGAGTCATAGCGACGGCTATTGCCGCGTTAATCTATTAAATTGTAGGGTCGTTATATTCTGCCCCCTCATGATCCAATAGCCATTTTTTACGCTCTAAACCACCAGCATACCCTGTCAGGGACCCATCTGCACCAATAACCCGGTGACAAGGATGAATAAGACATATGGGGTTTCTGCCGTTCGCGCGCCCAACAGCTCTTGGTGCTGACCCAAGTTTATTAGCAAGTTCCCCGTATGAACAGGTTGTTCCGGCATCTAACTGTTGAAGTTCGCCCCATACTTTCTTTTCGAATGGGGTCCCTTCTGGTGCCGTACTGATAGTATTCAATATACTTGTTTCGCCATCGAAATATCTATCAAAGACTATTGTGAGTGACGGGTCCAAAGGAATGTCTTGCAGAGCATGATTAGGGTAAAATCGGTTGATCTGTCGTTCAATACGCTCGTTTCTATCGCTGAACTCACAAATCAATATTGTTTTACCTCGATAGACAATTGTTAGGTCCCCAGCAGTTGATTGGTAAATAGACTGGAAAAGTGTTTCATGTATTTGTGTCATGAGAAACCTCTTGGTGCGCTTGTCGCCATTCTGTGGGGCTTTGTTGAACTTTGCATTTAAAGGCATCGTTAAAACGCCGTAAGCTTTGAAAACCGGCCGCATAGGCAATATCGGAAATTGAAGCAGCACTTTGCTGTAACATCGATTTTGCAAGCTCTATTCGATTTTCAGTTCTGATGTCCTGTGGCGGTTTACCAACATGTTCGACAAATAGCCGCCTGACATGCCTCGAGCTTAGCCCTAAACTTTCCGAAAGGTTTTCCAGTGAGCTTGGGCCATTTGGTTGGGCGAGTAACCTCAAGGCTCGCTTTACTGTCGCTTCTGTGCCATCCCATGCCGGGCTTCCCGGACGGGTTTCTGGTCTGCATCTTTTGCACGCACGAAACCCAGCTTTTTGCGCAAGGTCACTTGTCGCAAAATAAAGGACATTTTCTGGTTTAGGCTTGGGGGCGGGGCAAATTGGTCTGCAATAGATGCCAGTAGATGTTACAGCAAAAAAGAGGTGTCCATCGTACCGACTATCGCGGTCTCGTAGCGCTTCATACAATATATGTTTTGGCTTAGTCTCAATCATCATGCGATGAATGTAACAGAATTATAAGAATATACTCGCCGTTTTCGGACATGTATTTATTTTATGATGTCGGTGTATTGGCTGTGAAAAGCGACCCCATAATTGCTATCGTCGCTAAGAAAGCAACAAAAGGTATCAGGTCTAGCGAAGGTCGGGCATTGCTATCGTTCAATGAGAGCACAATTTTACGCGCTGCGAGTGAGCTTGTGATCATGGTTATGAAACCAAACACGTTTAATCCGATGAGTTTTAAGTTCAAATAGTCGCCTTCAAATGTTGGTAAAAAGCGAAAGGCAGCGAACAGCAAAAGCCCGGCAAATAAACTTAGTGAGCTATATAGTGCCATCAAGCCCCAGTGCCTGATCTTCTCAAGGAGTTGGTGTTTTTTTGATGAAGCAGACATGCACAATACTCAGGCTATTAGCGTTTGAAAGCTTTATCATACACATCCATTAGGCGTGCGCTATCAACTTCTGTATAAATTTGTGTGCTCGATAGATCAGCGTGCCCCAGAAGCTCCTGAATGGTGCGAAGGTCCCCGCCGTTGGAGAGTAAGTGTGTCGCGAAGCTATGCCTGAGCGCGTGAGGGGTCGCATTATCAGGCAATCCAAACGCTGTACGTACCTTTTGCATCGCAAGCTGGATCATTCGTGCGTTCAACCGTCCGCCCCGCACGCCGCGGAAAAGTGCCTGCCCTTTTTCAAGGGTATAGGGACACGCTTTAACATAGGCATTAATGGTTTCACGAACAACGGGCAGTATGGGGATGATACGTTCCTTACCGCGTTTGCCGATGATTCGCATCGTATCATCCTTGGGTATATCCTCCGCGTTCATCGACAGGGCTTCGTTGATTCGAAGGCCGCAACCGTAAAGTAGCGAAATTACGGCGGTATCGCGCAGGGAAATCCAATTGTCCTCTGTGAAACTACCGATTGTCTCCACCATTGTTTTTGCGCCTTCTATGCTTAGGGGGCGGGGGACTTTGTGCGGTGTTTTAGGCCCCTGTAGTGCGTGAATGGCATCGTTTTCAATATTGTGGTGCCGGCTGAGGTATCGGTAAAAGTTACGGATCGAGGAAAGAGTTCTGTTGAGTGAATTAGCAGATAGGCCCGTATTCTTTCTACTTGCAAGAAATGACCTGAAATCACGAATGTTAAGTTGTCCCAGCAACTTCGAGGTTATTAATTCACCTGAATGATTGGATATGAACTGAAGAAATATTGATAGGTCGTGCCCATATGCGGTTAGTGTATGCCCAGAGTATCTCTTTTCACTAGATAAGTATCGGCGCCAATCTTGAATTAAAGAAGCAGTCTCTGAATGAATAAGCGGCAGGATGGTAGGGCTATCTATAAATTCAGAAATGTCATCGGCATTTGAATTTGGCATATAAGCTTTTACCTGATGTGTCCTTAAATGCTTGGGAATCGTAAGCGCCCTAAAAACCGTGATAGCGATGGCATATTAGCTGTTGCCTTACGCATCTCAAACTTTGTCTTTTCGATTTTCATCACATCTTCAATTCGGCGATCAAGAAATTCCCAAGTGTCTTCAAACTGATCGCTTTCGTCATTGAGCCAATATAGTAACACAGCACTGTAGACCCCGGATAGGGTCATGCGCTTTGTGTACCAGTTATGGTCGGTTGATGTATCACCAGCTGCACGCCACATGGTGTCAGCGGTGCGCCATAATGCTTTTGGCCCCAAGGCTACATGCTGTGGCATAGCAAGAAGCGCAAGGGCGCGTGCGATCGCTTCCCGGTATTCTGTATTTTGCTCAAGTCGCGTTTTAACGGCGACAGTGATGCGATCGCGGATGCGCATACTTGGTAGATTCATATCAGTTAGTGTCTGCATCAGGCGGGTATCAGCACACTCAAGATGTAATTCCAGAACCTCGATGGCACCGCGCGGGAATGCAAGTTCCGCCATTTCAGAACTTATGCCCAGATCACTAGCGGCGTTATTTAAGGCAGCAACCGACCAGCCATCAAAAGCAATATGGTCCATCATTGCTTCCATCAGAGGAACTCGGAGTTCTTCAGGTGTCATATCGCTGATTGATAATTTCTTTAATGCCATAACCGACTCGTCTCATTTTAAATAGATACTATAATTATCATGAAAGATTGGTGTTAGCGAGTGGCTTAATGCCGCATTCTAGAACGAATCCTGTGTTAACAATCGCTGTTTGATGCAGGGCTTTGCCAAATAGCGACTTTTCTGGTAGGATATCACCCATAATAAGGACTTGCCTTCTGGAGCTCTATCCGGCGGGACGGGACATTTGTTTAAAAAACTTGTGTGCAAGCTATGTGTTTGCTATAGGGCCTATGCCCTGTAGATGTGCGCCCGGCTTGCCGTCTACGAATTTTGGCTATGAAAGGAGTGAGAAACCCATGGAGGTTTCCGTTCGGGATAATAATGTTGACCAGGCACTTCGTGCATTGAAGAAAAAACTTCAGCGCGAGGGTGTTTATCGTGAAATGAAAATGCGTCGTTTTTACGAAAAGCCATCTGAAAAGAAGGCTCGTGAACAAGCAGCAGCTGTTCGTCGTGCACGCAAGCTAGAGCGTAAACGCCTTGAGCGTGATGGACTAGTGATTAGAAATCGCTAATTTATCCGTTTCTGGTTAAAGCATTTAAAACCCTTCGAGTGCATCACTCGAGGGGTTTTTACTTTAAGGGTATAGCAAAGAAATAACTATATCTGTTTTCTAGCTTTTTACTGAGAGCGCAAGCCAGAGATGGTCGCTGTTGGTGCGATTGCATCAGGGTCTATGATAATTTCAATTAATGCAGGTCTGTTCGCTTTCATTGCAGCCTCAAGCGCTGGTGCAAATTGATCGGTTTTTTCAACGCGGTCTGCGAACATACCGAAGCTCTCAGCAAGCTTTACAAAGTCAGGGTTTTCCAATTCGGTGCCGGAAACACGGGCAGGGTAATCCCGTTCCTGATGCATGCGGATAGTCCCAAACATGCTGTTGTTAAATACAAGAAAGATTACATTGGCATTATACTGAGCAGCAGTTGCTAGCTCCATAGCACTCATCATAAAGCATCCATCACCCGCGCAGGCGATGACTGTACGGTCGGGATGAGTGATCTTGGCGGCAATTGCGGCGGGAACACCGTATCCCATCGCACCAGACGTTGGTGCAAGCTGGCTTGGAAACGTCTGATAGCGGTGAAAGCGATGCAGCCATGCGGCATAGTTGCCAGCACCGTTACAAAGGATAGCATCCTCTGGCAGGGCACTGCGCATGTATTCATAAAGTGCTGCAACCTTCACATCACCAGGGTTGTCGGTTGAAGCTGTCCAGGCTTCAAATTCTGTACGCGCTTCTTTGACACGGCCAGCCCAGTTCGATTTATTCTCAAATGATATTGTTGCTAATACGGGGGCGAATGTTTTCGGGCTGGCATTGATCGCAAGGTCTGGCTGGTACACACGGCCCAGTTCTTCAGCTCCCTGATGTATATGGATCAAGGTTTGATCGGGTACGGGTACGTTCAAGCGTTCATAGCCCCCAGTTGTCATTTCACCTAATCTCGGCCCAAGAACAAGAAGAACATCGGCTTCCTGCATGCGTTTAATCAGTTTTGGATTGGCACCAATACCCATATCACCTGCGTAATTTGGATGATTATTGTCAAAACGATCTTGGCACCGGAACGACACGCATACAGGCAAATTGTTGTTTTCTGCGAAAGATTGAATGCTTGCGACAGATGCTTTGTCCCAGCCGCTACCACCGAGCATTAGAAGGGGACGTTCGGCTTTATCCATCAAGGATTTCAATTGGTCGAGGTCCGCTTGGCCTGGATGAGATAGTGAAGGCGTATAAGGGATAGAGTTTTGTGGCGCGCATAGATCGCGAAGCATATCTTCGGGCAATGCAAGGGCAACAGGGCCAGGGCGCCCTGATGTTGCAACGCGAAAGGCGCGACCAATATATTCTGCAATCCGTGAGGCATCGTTAATTTCAGCAGTCCATTTTGTCACTTCGGAGAGAAAGCGACGATAATCGATTTCCTGAAAGGCCTCGCGCTCTACCTGATCTGCTGCAACTTGACCAATTAACATAATCATCGGGGTGCTGTCTTGAAAAGCAGTATGAAGCCCAATTGTTGCATGTGTGGTTCCTGGGCCGCGGGTGACGAAACAAATGCCGGGCTCTCCGGTCAGCTTGCCGTATGCCTCGGCCATATTGGCGGCGCTTGCTTCATGCCGGCAGATGACAAAATCCAGTTCACCTTGGACGTCGTGTAATGCGTCGAGGGCAGCAAGATAACTTTCTCCAGGGACACCGAAGGCTTTCTTTGCACCATTGGCCAGCAAAGCATCAATCAAGGCCTTCCCACCGGTGATCATGTGATTATCTGCCATATTTCCCTCTTATGTGTTTGATATTATTGGAATGGGTTTATATAGGCCAATGTTTATGGCGTTGACCATCCTTTTTCAATGATAAGGCGTCAGTAGATTACACAAATTTGATAATGGTCATGATAGTTTATTGGCATGTGTACTAATACGTGATCACTCAGGCGTGAGTGAAGGTGATTACGCATTTCCGTTGGGATGAATATATTCACCATAATTATATGTATGATTGTCCAAAATGACAGGCGGTCATGAATTAAGACCTTTTAAATACGGAATATTTTGTTTAGTTAGGTGTATGCAAAAAACAAAGTTTAAACCAAGTCCACTTGTCTCAGCATCCTTAAAAACAGATGTAAACTATGGAACCCCGGAAGAGATTATCCCCGGTGTTGTTCGAATTCTTGCTGATAACGCTAAGGATTATACCGGACCCGGAACAAATACTTATTTTGTAGGTGATGAAGATCTTTGGATTATTGACCCAGGTCCTGATGATCAAGAGCATATTGATGCGATCGTTAACTTTGTTGGCGCAAGAACTGTTAAGGGAATTTTCATAACCCATACACATTTGGACCACAGCCCGGCGGCCAAACCATTAAAGGCGCGCTTTGATGCTTCTGTTTATAGTTTTGGTAAATTGTCCTCAGAGATTATGGCACTGACAGATGAGGATGTTGATCCTGACTTTGTTACAGATGTTGAATTGGCGGATGGTGCGATTGTAGGCGACGGTGAATGGCAGATTATCGCGCGGCATACACCGGGACATTTTCCAAACCATATGTGTTATTTTTTGCCAAACAAGAAGGTGATGTTTTCAGGTGATCATGTGATGGGCTGGTCGACAACTGCCGTTGTGCCGCCACTTGGGCATCTAGGCGAATATCTAGAAAGTCTTGATAAACTGGAAGCCGACAATAGCCAAATTATGCTACCAAGCCATGGCCTGGTAATTGATGATCCAAAAGGGCGGATACAGGATATTCGCGATCATCGTTATATACGGCATCAGCAAATTCAGGATTGCCTAAAGCTAGGTATTACCTCGCCAGCTGACATAGTCGATAAAATATATGAAGGATTGACGCCGCGTTTAATAGAGGCAGCACAAGGACAAGTTCAAGCGCATCTTGAACTTATTGATATGCCAATAAGGGTATCATCGTAAAAATTAGAATGTGAGGGTGAATATGCTTCCCCCGTCCTTGCGTTGTTTATAGGTTATAGCACCACCGTGTGCGATCATAACTTGCCTGGTTAACGCGAGGCCCACACCGCTTCCTTCGCGTTTGGTAGTGAAAAAGGGAACAAATATTTTTTGGGCTGTCTCTGGGTCAATACCACACCCATTGTCTTCAATCTCAATGATTGTCCGCCCCCGACTGCTTAATCGCGCATTTAGCCAAACATTAGCGTCATCAACCCCATTAAGGGCATGTCCAGCATTTTGCAGCATGTTAATCAGGATTTGCTCGATCATTTTAGGGTCAGCATTCAAATCAAGTTCACTTGGGGAAATATTAGTATGCAATTTAATCTGATTGTCGGCCCAATCGTGGGTTCCGAGTAACTTCACGCTCGTAAATAATTCATGAATTAGGATACGAGTTTTCTCTGGCGGTGGTAATCGTGTTAGGCGTCTGTAGCTGGTAACGAATTGCATCAGTCCGTCGGATCTTCTGGCAACAGTTTTAACGGCATCCTTTACATCACTTAGTTCTTCCACCAAATCGGGTTGATCAGTGACTCTGTCACGGACATCATCAATGAGGTCTTCCGCTGTTTTCGCGAGCGACGCGACTGGAGTGATTGAATTCATAATTTCGTGGGTCAATACCCGCACCAAGTCCTGCCATGCTTCCAATTGCGCTATATCAAGTTCACTTTGAATGTCCTGCAAGCTTATTAAACGCTCGACCTCTCCGGCCAGTATAATTTGTGTTGCAGCGACGGTCAGGCGTTGTTCAACATCATCAACAACGAAGATCGCTAATTTTCTTTCGCCAGTCTTTATTGATAGAATTTCGTCATGGAAACGCTGGCCAAACTGCTCCAGATCGCTTGTTTTTGTTACATGAGCACTGCCAAAGAGGCGTCTTGCTGCATTGTTCCACTGTGTGATGCTACCATCCTGATGTAGCGATATAAGTGGAACAGGTACATGCTCGACAAGCGCCTTTAGGTGCCTAAGCTCTTCCTCCTGACCAGCTCGGACTTCCCTGAACCGTTCGAGGATGTCAGTGAAAGTATCCCCTAGTTCTTCGAAGCCTGCACCCAAATTTTTGAAATTAAATCGTTGTCCAAAATCGGCATACCGGGCCGCATCCAAAAACCGCGAAATTTCAGCGTTTGTTCGCGAAATGAAGTGCAATACATTATATGTGAGCATTGCCGTTACGCATAACATGAGTAATGTAGCCGCGTGATACCCAGGCGTCGTAAACAGAAATACTAACCCCATTAGGGAAAACATAATGGCGATTAATCGCACCGCCAATAGGAAGCTAAATCTTTTAAAGCTCATGTTTTTCCATCCTGCGATAGAGGGCAGCACGGGTTAGCCCAAGTTCCTTGGCTGCGTGGCTGATATTGTATCGATGTTTCTTTAAAGCCTGTTGTATCGTCTGTTTTTCTATTCTTTCAAGGTTCAGATCGGTGTTGGGTTGCTCTGTTGTTTCTTCAATGGGCGGCTGCGATGACGAAAGTTGATCGGGCAGAGAAAAGTCCGCAGGTAAAAACTCATCACTTTCAGATAAAATGACTGCCCGCTCAATTGCGTGCCGTAGAGCGCGTATGTTGCCGGGCCATTTATAGTGCTTAATTGCAGTAAGAGCCTGATCGGAGAACTTTTTTGCATCAAAACCATATTTTCGCGCATAAAACTCGGCATAATATGTTGCTATCGTCTCAATATCCTCTACTCGGTCGCGTAGGGGAGGCACTGTTATTTCCACCGTGTTAAGTCTGAAAAGCAGGTCTGGTCTAAAAACCGTCTCATCAAGTAGCTTTTCTTTCGAGACATTTGTCGCGGCTATTATTCGAACATCAATATTATGGGCTTTAGTATCACCGACTGGGGTAATTTTGCGCTGTTCCAACACTGTTAAGAGTTTTGATTGCAAATGTAGTGGAAGGTTACCAATTTCATCCAAGAATAACGTGCCGCCGTTTGCTGCTTGAAAAAGCCCAACTTTGTTCTCATTGGCCCCAGTAAAGGCTCCTTTTTTGTGCCCGAAAAGCTCAGACTCAAACAGGCTTTCGGTAATAGTTCCCATATCTACTGACATGAACACTTCATGTTGCCGAAGTGAGTGTTCATGAATTTTCCGTGCAGCGAGTTCTTTTCCTGTTCCGTTTTCACCTAATATCAGGACATTTGCGTCGGTCGGGGCTGATTTCTTAATCAGTGAGAGCATTGTCGAAGTTGCTGGGCTTGAACCAATGATTGGTTGTTCAACTTTGCCGCTAGCTTGTTTCAGTACTTTGTTGGTTTTTTTCAAACTGTCCGCTTCACTACGGCTCCGACGTAATTTTACAGCCGACGATAAAGTGGCAATGACTTTTTCATTTTGCCAAGGCTTAGCAATAAAATCTGTTGCCCCGCGTTTCATTGCCTCAACCGCCATATCGACGCCGCCGTGTGCTGTGATTAAAACAACAACAGCGTCAGGATCAATTTCCAGAATTTTCTCTAACCAAAGGAAGCCCTGATCCCCGCTCGAAGCGCCGGGGCTGAAATTCATATCAAGAAGAATAGCATCGAAATCATGCTCGCCCATAAGCATAGGGATATGATGTGGCTGATTAGAGCTGATAACTTTTGCATAATGCCGTTTTAAAAGAAGTTTTCCTGCGATCAATATATCTTCATCATCATCGACAATTAAGATTTTACCGTCTTTTTTCGTCACTATGCCATCCCTTGTTTCGTGAAGTGTTCATAAGCGTACATCAAGTGTCCATTTTCGTACATATTTATGTGCTTTAGAAAACTATTTTTTTAAAAATACATAAATATCAATATCTTAGCATATGGTATGGGTATTGCTTAGTAGTCGTGTAACTTAGCGGTTACAAAGAATATGACAAATAATGGATAGAAAAATGGGTACGGTAACAAATATGACTAATGGTCCCGACAGCGAGGAAAACCAAGAAAATAATAAGCCCAGAAAAGCTCCTAAAATGCCTAAAGGTATGAGTTCCAAGCCATCAATCTCCGGTTCAGGGATGGATCGTGTAGTCGAAAAAAAGCGCAACCCACTTAAGTATGTCATCATCTGTACCGCGATTGTGGGTGTTGCGGCTTTGATATGGTTTGCATTTCAGGATGTTGGGGGTGGCCGTACCTTTAGAGTTGATGAAAATAGAATTGTTGTTTCCACTGTCTCTGAAGGTGTTTTTGAAGATTTTATTCCAGTTAGGTCGAGGGTTACGCCGCTTAGGACTGTTTTCCTCGACGCGATTGAGGGTGGTCGTGTTGAGCGCGTGCTAGTAGAAGACGGCGCGACCGTTCAAGAAGGTGATTTGATTGTTGAATTGTCAAACACTAGCCTCCAGCTAGAGGTCACACGGAACGAAGCTTTGGTAACAGAGCAGCTGAATAACCTTAGAACAATAGAGCTTCAACTAGAACAAAACCGCCTGTCACATAAGCGTAATCTTGCTGATTTTGAATATCAAATTAAGCGCCTAACACGTCAGGCGGAGCGCCAGCGACAGTTGATCACTAACGGTACTGTATCTCAGCAGGTTTTGGATGAGACAGAGGATGAGCTCGCTTACAACGTAACACGCAGGGAGCTAACATTAGAAAGTCAGGCAACAGATGCACGCATGCAAGAACAGCAGCTTGCTTATCTAAAGGAACGGGCGGTTCAATTAGAGAAAAATCTGGATTTTGCTCGTCAGAATTTAGACGCCCTAAATGTTCGAGCACCTGTATCAGGTAAACTATCGGGTTTTGATATAGAAATTGGTCAAAGTATTACCCGCGGTGGACGCTTGGGCCAAGTTGATGATCCTGAACAATTTAAATTAACAGCAAATATTGATGAATTTTACCTAGGGCGTGTTGATATAGACCAAACTGCCAGTTTTGAGCGCGGTGGCAGTACCTATCAAATGCGGATTTCAAAAATATACCCTCAAGTCAATAACGGCCAGTTCGAAGTGGATATGGTTTTTACTAGCGAGCAGGCTGATGGCATCAGGCGGGGCCAAACAATTCAAACAAAATTGACGCTTGGTGATGAAACCAAAGCACTTTTGATACCGAATGGTGCGTTCTTCCAGGATACTGGTGGTAACTGGATCTTTGTTGTTGCTCCGGACGGTTCACAGGCTATCAGACGAAACGTCAGGCTTGGCCGTAGAAATTCCAGATATATCGAAGTCCTCGAAGGATTAGAAGCGGGTGAAAAGGTCGTGACATCGCCTTACTCAAGCTATGTGGACATGGACCGCCTGAAATTAAATTAAAGTTGGTGAAGACAAACCCAGCAAAAAACAAGACAGAAAGGAAACTCCAATGTTGAAACTTCATAATTTATCCAAGGCATACCGAACGGATGAAGTGGAGACGGTTGCATTGAATAATGTGAATATCGAGATTGCAGCAGGTGAATTCGTCGCCATTATGGGGCCATCCGGCTGTGGAAAATCGACACTTCTGAATATTATCGGTATGCTGGATACGCCGACCGAAGGTGATTATTTCTTCATGGAAGAAAATATCGCGCGGTATTCCGAATCCAAACTTGGAAATATCCGCAAACATAATATTGGGTTCATATTTCAGTCGTTTAACTTGATCGATGAACTCACCGTTGCAGAAAATATCGAGCTAGCACTTCTGTATCACAATATTCCTTCAAGCGAGCGCCGGGACCGTGTAGCCGCTGTTATGGACAAAGTTGGCATTGCTCATCGGGCCAAGCATATGCCTAGTCAGCTTTCTGGCGGGCAACAACAGCGGGTTGCGGTGGCACGTGCCGTTGTTGGTGATCAGGCTATGATTTTGGCGGATGAGCCTACAGGTAACCTCGATAGTGCGCACGGGCAGGAAGTGATGGAGATGCTTCAGTCCTTGAATGAAGAAGGAACGACCATCGTGATGGTTACCCATAGCCCAGCCCACGCTGATTATGCACGAAGAACAATTAACCTGTTTGATGGCCATGTTGTTACTGAGAATGTCAGGGCAGCGATCTAATGAAGGGGATCTAAACACCCCCAAACAGCACGACAATTGAAGTTTTGAGAGATGAATAAATAAAAAACAAAAATGACACGGGATAGAAGAGGATAGTGAAGGATGTTTGCGAACTATATCAAAATGTTGCTTAGGGTGGCGCTGCGCTCCCGCCTTCATAGCTCAATTACAATTTTCGGTCTCACCCTCGGTTTAACAATAAGTTTTTTAATCATGATGTTTGTTTGGTTTGAAACACATTATGAAGTGAATTTCGAAAATTCCAATCGTACATATCGGGTGGAGGCACTGGTTACTGCCCCGGGTCGTGAAACGATGCATTATAATATGAGCATGGGGCCAACTGCCGGGCTATTGCTCGACCGCCTCGATTATGTAGAACAGGCTGGTCGGAGCAGAATAGAATGGCATAGTTATCAAATTGAAGACGGTGAAGTTTTCAATGCCCCAACATATTTGGCAGACCAGGGGTTTCTGGAAATATTCTTCCTTGATTTTATCGCGGGCGGCAAAGAAGGACTGCAAAATCAAACATCCATTATCATCAGCGAAAGCAGAGCTGAGTTACTTTTCGGTTCAACGGACGTTGTCGGCAAAGTTATTCAGGTAACCGATGGAAGACCATTAAATATTGTTGGGGTATTTAAGGATTTACCTGAAAATACTCACCTTACTGTTGATATGTTAATTCCCTTGAATTCGCCGCAGCAATATATCCCGGCGGAACGTGTTGAGACGTCCTGGAGGCATATTTCAGTTCAAACCTATGTTTTGACAAAATATGAGGTTGATCCGGTTCAGTTTGCAGCAGACATCAATAAATTAGTTGAGGACACAGCTGCATCCGATGGCGCCTCGACAACGGGAAGTAATGCGGAACTTATTGTGGAGCCGATTAAGGATATCCATTTGTTTGGTGGTCCTTATCGCTCACGCAATAAACCTGCCGGGAATCCTGAACAACTTAGGATCATATCTGTTATTGGTATTCTTGTTTTGGCAGTTGCCTGCTTCAATTACGTCAATATTTCCACAGCTAGGGCGATGACGCGTGCGCGCGAAGTGGCCATGCGCAAAGTTGTTGGTGCGGGGCAAAAAAACTTAGTTGTTCAATTCCTCGGCGAGACGATGTTTTATGTTCTTTTGTCATGGTTTCTTGCGCTTGTGATTCTTGATGCCTTGTTGCCTATTGTGAATGACTTTATGTCAAGAAACCTGACCAGCAGTATAATTTGGAACCCTGGTGTTGTGATGTGGCAGGTTGCGATCTTGGGGGTGGTTATTATTGCCTCGGGTTTGTATCCAGCATTTTACCTGTCACGTTTTAACCCCATTCAGATTCTAAAAGAGCAGACCGCTCATGCTCACCGCAAAATCAGCCTGAGAACGGTTCTCGTGGTACTTCAATTTGCGGCATCTGTTGGTTTGATCATAGCTGCCAGTGTCATCTATATACAGACGAATTACGCCAGAAATGTAGAATTGGGCTTCGATAAAGAGGATATGATTGCTTTATATGGTATCGGTCGTGGGCCAGCAGAAAGTATTCGTTTATCTACGGCACTCGATAATGCCATAGCCGGAAAACCTGGCATCATAAGCGTAAGCGGCTCTGAAGCGCAGCCATCGTGGGACCACCAAAGCGAAGCACGGCTTGGCACCGTTGGAATGGCGAAAGAGGATTACCTCAGCTTCAATCAGCTTGCGGTCGATTTGGACTATTTTGAGACTTATAAGGTTGATTTGGTTTCGGGCAGAGCGTTCTCACAAGAATTTGCCTCAGATACCCTACAATGGGATTTGGAAAAACGCGAAACTGTTGAACTTCCTTTGATCATAAATAAAAAGGGTGTTCGAACTCTTGGATTTAACAGTGAAATTGAAGCTGTTGATCAAACGATCACGATCGAATTATGGTCCGGTGCCCTGCGCGAAGCCAGAATTGTGGGCGTAGTCGATGATTTTCATTTCCGATCTATTCGCAATGAAATTGAACCAATGGTTTTCTATCCTGACCCAAGCAGGTTTGCGACCATGTCTGTACGGATCGACCCAAACCAGCGTGACACAGCGATTGAAAGCATTCAGAATGGTTGGAACCAAGTTTTGTCATACCAATCAATGGGGTATGGATATTTAGATCAGGCAATTATAGCCCAATATGTTGAGGACGAGCGTTTGTTGATTGTGGTGGCTGTGCTTGCTGCTATTGCAATTTTGATTGCAGGACTTGGTTTATATGGACTGGCAGCGTTCAACCTGGAACGCCGGATCAAAGAAATTGGTATTCGTAAAGTTTTGGGTGCCGAAACGGGCGATATTGTTCGACTGGTAGCGTGGCAATTTTCCCAACCGGTACTGTTTGCAAATTTAATCGCTTGGCCAATCACATGGTTTGCCATCCATCAATGGCTTGCCGGGTTTGCATATCGGATTGATCTGACGCTTGTACCCTTCCTGATAACGGGTTTAGCAGCGCTTATTGTCGCTATTTTAACGGTGGGTGGCCAGGCAATGAATGTCGCAAGGTCAAATCCGGTCAATGCGTTGAAATATGAATAGCGCTAAGCCTCATTGATAAAAAAAGATAATAAAGCGAGGAAATAAAAATGTTTCAAAATTACATTCTAACAGCTTGGCGGCATATACTAAAAAATCGACTGTTTTCCCTAATCAACGTGTTTGGGCTTTCGATCGGATTGATGAGTTGCATCTTGATTATTTTGTTTGTGCGCGATGAGCTATCATATGATCATTGGCTTTCAGAGTCGGACCGTATCGTAAGGTTACATTCCGCATTCGTTCCACGTGGCCAGCCAGAATTTAAAACCGTAAGAGCGCCCGGTTTTTGGGCCGAGGCAATAAGTAACTATGCACCAGATCAGGTTGAGGTCTCTGTGCGTTTGTTAGCTAATGACACAACAGTTATTCAGAATGGTGAAGCCTTTACCGAGAGCTTATTATTTTCTGATCCAGCATTCTTCCAGATATTTAAACTCCCCTTTGTGGAGGGAAGCGGTGAGACATCATTTAACCGACCATTGGACTTGGTCATCTCGGAAGAAAGCGCACTTAAATACTTCGGGCGAACTGATGTTGTCGGTGAAACTTTGACTTTCTGTTGCTTGCAAAATCAGAAGCTTGAGGTTGCTGTTACGGGTGTGATCAAGGATATCCCCTTAAACAGTCATTTGAGCGGTGATATGATTGTTCTGATGGATGAGGATATGTTTGATTTTGCACCAAACCTCCTCAAAACCTGGACCAGTGTAAACACATATACCTATTTCAAGCTTAAAGACGGCGCAACGGCCAACAGTTTGCAAGAACGGATTTGGACATGGTTAGACACAGACAGTCCTCTAATTCAAATGTTCGCCGATGCTACCGCGAACGGTCAAATTGAAGGGGACGCCGCTAAGGTTACCGATGTCGTTCAGCCGAAAATCATGGCCGTTCCTGATCTGCATCTCTATGCGAGGGATGACGCCGGGAATAGTGGCGATATGACAGTTATGGGTGATATCAAAACGGTCTATACATTCTCTGCGATTGCTCTTTTGATTTTAGTGATCGCTAGTATTAACTTCATGAATCTGGCAACAGCCAGGGCGGCGCACCGCGCGCGTGAGGTGGCGCTCAGGAAAACAATGGGTGCGTCGAGATTACAAGTGGCCGTTCAGTTTTTGGGTGAGGCTGTCGCAATCACAATGATGGCCCTCTTGCTTGCTTTTGTCGGCGTTGAACTTGCGCTCCCGAGTTATAATGAAGTTATCGGTAAAAATTTGGATATCGATTTATTGGACGATTTGCCATTGATGCTGGCTCTGTCAACCGCAACAGTTCTGGTGGGGGTAATCTCTGGGATGTATCCAGCGACTTATCTGTCACGCTTTATGCCCGCGAAAACCCTTAAATCCAATCAGTCGTCAGATAATAGCGGATCTAATAATTTTAGGTCGATATTGGTTGTTTTGCAGTTCTCGATTTCGATTGGCCTGATCGTTTGTACAGGCGTTATTTATGCCCAAACCTATTATGCGAAGTCATTTGATACGGGCTATGATTCCGAGAATAAGTTGATTGTTCGCGGGCTTGGCCGTTCCTCGATTGTTGAACAAGCGAACGCACTTCGTCAGGAATTAGAAAAAGTTCAGGGCGTAGAGAGCGTGGTGATATCATCTGAAGTCCCAAGTCAGGATCGTAATAATAACACTGGTTTCACTCGCTTAAACTCGGGTGACGAAACGTCATTGCAAACAGTGTTAAATTATCACTCTGTTGGATACGGGTTTTTTGAAGCCTACGATATTAAACCTGTATCAGGGCGTGTTTTTGATAAAAATTATGGTTCCGAAGAAATTATTGAACTTGATGAGAGGGGCGACGAGATTGCTAATGCAAGCGTCGTTATCAACCAATCAGCCGTTAAAAGCCTAGGCTTTGCGAGCGCGGATGAGGCAATTGGTGAAACACTGAGATCAAATATCTTTCAGGCGGGATTGCATGACCTTAAGATTGTTGGTGTTGTTCCTGATCTATATTTCAGATCATTAAAGTTTGGTGTTCGCCCAAGCGTATATTGGGTTCGCGATTCTTGGGCCCGTAATGCAACAATTACCTATAGCGGGACAGACACCAAACAGCTGATATCTGAAATGGAAACGATTTGGCGCACAATGTTTCCTTTAGAGCCTTTATATCATGAATATCTCGATGTGATGATGGCTGCACAATACCAAACTGAAGAGGGGCAAGCGCAATTATTTGCTGCATTCTCTGTGCTTGCTGTCTTGATTGCTTGCCTTGGTTTATACGGGCTCGCCGCGTTTACCGCAGAGCGTAGAACCAAGGAAATTGGTATTAGGAAGGTTCTTGGTGCTACGACACTTGATATTATCCGGCTATTGGTTTGGCAGTTTTCAAGGCCTGTATTGATTGCAAATATCATCGCTTGGCCACTTGCCTGGTATATGATGTCAGGTTGGCTCGAGACCTTTAAGTACAGATTGGATGATAGTTTTATTGTTGCATTTGCTCTTATCGCAGGCTTGGCGGCTTTGACAATTGCCTGGACAACGGTCGCAAGCCGTGCCTTCCGTGTTGCTCAATCCAACCCGATCAAAGCGTTAAGGTACGAATAGTTAAGTCTCAAAATGACACATTATGGGTAAAACTTTAATGATATTTTACCCATAGATTGTAGTTTCTTGAGAGTGCAATACACTGGATGCGTGTAACCAAGTTAGTTAATTTGACCGTATTTGGGTTCCGTATGGAGTGTTTGGCAATGGGATATGTTCCAAGAGGTTTCGGTGATGCAGACATCATAAAACTGGAGAAGATTCTCTTGGCCAAAAAGGTTGGACTGTTTCTTGGTAACACAACCAAAGAACACGAGCGGATTGCCGTGGAAAATGTGGCACGTATTCTCTCCAAGGACTCAAATACGGCTGTCAGGGAAGTGCTGGCCCATGAGCTTGGCTCTTGCACTTCTGTTCCTGAGGATATTGTTGAACGGATCGTTTTGGATGTTGCTGGTGTTGCTGGACCATTCCTGAGAGAGACAAGCCATTTTGACGATGAAGGATTGTCTGAACTAATCAGCACGCTGGAAGATCCCGTGCGCGCTCATATTGCATGCAGAAATGATTTGGGTGAGCTTAGTCAAAAAACTATCGTGGATGTTGGGGGTGAATTGAGTGTTTCCAGCTTGATGGATAATACCAAGCTCCGCTTTTCTAATACAATTTATTCAACTGTGGTTGAACGATTTGGAACTAGCGTTAACGTAATGGATCATATGGGTTTGCGAACCGACCTGACCAAGGACATAGTGTCATTAATTTCAGATAAAGTTTCTAAAAAGTGTAAGCGGAACTTTTATGTTCAGTATGGTGTTGAAATTACACCTGTAGAAACCGATCAGCCTAGTTCTGAATTTCAGAATTTATTGGCAAGGGTCAAAGGTGCAAGCCCCGCACAGGTTCATGCGTGTGTGGCTGATATTCGTAGCCAGCGTAATTTAACCCATACTTTGGTTCTGGAGATGGCAGAGAGTGATTGTTTGCCATTTCTGGAAAGCTCTTTGGCCTTGATGGCTGGCCTGCCCATTGGGCAGGTACAGGATATGATGTCTCTATCCAATAATAAGTCATTTGTGAAACTTATGACAATGGCAGATGTTGAGAAAACCCTGGCACCCAGGTATCTACAAATTGCCAAGAAACATTATGCCGCGCAAAAGCCATTAGCGGCATAATGTATCAAACATTTGTTTATTGGACCGAGGTCGTTTGTCCAATGATTGGTAATTCATGGCGACGTCGTAATATGAGCCATATCGCGCAGATAAATACCAAAACAGCAGTATAGAACAAAACGCCATCTTCTTGTGGAACGCCGTTTTCCATCCACACTACCGTTACTCCAAGCGGAGTGAAGAGATGGAAGAAAATGGCCCCAGCCATTGTTCCAAGGGCAACAACTGCGCCGTAAACCCGTGTTTTGGGAATTAGAAGCAAGATACTTGCGACAAGTTCAACAACCCCAATGAAAATAGCGCCGTAGGTTTTGAACAATTCAAGTCCTAACCATTCTCCAACAGTGTTAAATATGTGCGTTGGTTGCGGATGCCCCGTGAATTTAAATGGTAAGCTTCCTGATAGAATGATCACCATAAAAATAACCGGTGCCCATTCAATATGTTTTTTTATGAAATCCATTATATGTCCCCTTGTGGCTGTATTATATGTATTTCATTGGAAAAACGAAACTCAAATATATTCATCCTGCTGGGACAGGTGTCCTAGTGTGTATTTGGGTAATGGGTGGTGAGTTGCTTCTCATGCCACCACGCATTGATCAGTTCTTTTGGGGTATTTGGTTTAAATCCGCGTGCTCGGTTTTTCGCGCCAATAGCATAAAGGTGCTTATACTGAGAAAACAGGGTTGAATATGCACTCCGAATTGTTGTTCTGGAGTCCCATATATGTGTTGGTTCGCCGCCCGCACCGTTTACTTCAATAATACGAAAGCCATATCCTTGTTTTAGCGCATTAAAGTCACCAAACCTTATGTCAAAACGCCCTACGTAAAACTCGCCCATAGATTTGGCAATTTCATCAAAGGTGTCACGCATTGCGTTTGTAATGTCGTTTTCACCGTTTCGAAAAATGGTGCCGGCTGAATGATTTCCTGCAAACGCGAGACGAACAGAATCGCCTTCAGCTATAACCTCATTAAGACGACCGCGGAAGCGTTCAAAATATAAATGCGCCAGTTTACCTGCTCTTGGGTCGTCTTTGATCAGCTGCTTCAGGGTTGTTTTTCCGTCACCATATACACGCGGAAAATACTTCAGGGTTAGGCTGATAATTTCCCCTTTTTCCTGATCAGGATGTCGGACATAGTATATGCCCGCTTCACCCTCTTCATTTATCAAGGCTTGAAGCATGAAATTGGCACCTTGCGGAAAGGCTTTGATATAGCGCAGAAGGTCTTCCTCACTTTTGACGACCTGAACACCAGCGCCGCGCATTCCAAGATCTGGCTTTGCAACCAAAGGAAACGCCAGCGAGTGTTCTTTCATGCTGTGTAAAGCCTCTTTTAATGTCTTATCTGCGCCTCCATTTCCAGACCATCTCAGGCACAAAATATACGGGGATATCCAATCCCTGCTGACACCAGTAACCTGGTTAAGAACCGCGTTTTTACTTTCACCAACAAGCCCGGAATAGGGTAGGCCCGGATTTGAATTGGTAGGTAAAGTAATGCCCATGTGGCGCATGGATAACCAAGCACAATATAATGCAACAGGTGTGTAAAAGAGTTTCATGGGTGCAAATTCAAACCATGAAACATCATGCGCAGTTTCATCAAGAATTGGCATACCAGCGTGCTGTTCATTGCTTCGCGGCATTGCCCAAATATCATTCTGCATTATTGGTACCTGTAACTGTTGCGGTAGCAGCATTGTTAACGTCTGAGGACGGGTTTTGGATATTTTCAGACAGGGGTAGTTCTTCAGTGCGGTCGGATTTCCGTATTAAAAACGGTATTACAACGACGAAAGCAAAGGCAAAGACAATACCGCCGATTATTCCAGCTGTGCTGCCAAATTCAGATAAAAGCTGTTGAATTTGACTAACAAACAAGACCATCGCACTAACCCAAACTGTAGCAGCGATAGTCATTACAATGGTAAACCGTGTGAGGGAAAGCCCGAAGAATCCAAATGTTAAGTAGGTAGGTAGCCTCGTCCCTGGTAAAAACCGCGAAGAAAATAATACAGCGGTTTGCCGCTTTTCTAACCAACGTTTGAGCGAGCGAGTTTTCCTAACTGGCAATCGCCGCCTCAGAAAACGGCTTTTTTTGGCGAGAGCCCCCAATCCATATAATCCAACATCACCAGCAGCAATACCAAAAGCGAGTGCAAAAATTGCAAGCCCGGGGCTGGTCATTTCGTTACCGACAAGGAGGCTCCCTGTGATCAAGGCAGCATCTTCTGATACCAGTGTTGCTATGGCAAGCGCTATTGCTAGGCTCCATGGATCATGGGCGAGTGACAATAACCAGTTAATTGTTGAATCTACAGAAATATGCCAATCCCCATCATGGTCGTAATTTACTCTTTCCATACACTTCATACAGTACTGAAACTAAACTGTCATGTTTTGCATATAGAGGCATATATAGAGGTTTAAAAAGACAATGAAAGGTCACAAACACAAATGTGAGTAAATGTGTGGCCTGATTTGAACAAGGAGTACAAATCAAAATGTCTAATGCGATCACTAACGATAATAATCCCATTATTAATGTTCTGGTCTTATGTACGGGTAATTCAGCGCGCTCAGTTATGGGGGAGGCAACGCTCAATAAATTTGGTGCAGGAAAAATAAAAGCATTTAGCGCAGGCAGTAAACCTTCTGGCATGATCAATACACATGTGAAGCGCTTACTGGATCAGAAAGGGTATGATACTGCGCTCTATAGATCAAAAAGCTGGGATGAGTTTGCGGGCGATGATGTGCCGAAAATGGATATTGTTGTAACTGTTTGTGACAATGCGGTAGGGGAGACATGTCCGTATTGGCCCGGTTCGCCAATAAGAGCACACTGTGGCTTTGCAGACCCTGCTACGCAAACGGGCAGCGATGATGAAATCATGGCTAAAACCGAGACTATTTATGAGGCAGTTGAAGCTTTCTCCAAGGCGCTCGTAGAAATACCGTTTGGCACTCTCTCTCAAGAAGAATTGCAACAACGGATCACCACGATTGCAGACCAAAGCCAGATGCATGATCGGTAAATGAGTCTCATTTTGAATTGATATTAATTAATATATCGAATAATCTCGATATATGGATAAAAGAGATACACTAAAAATGCTCACTGCTTTATCGCAGGAAAGCCGATTGGATATTTTTAAGTTGTTGGTGCGATCCGGCCATTCTGGAATGCCTGCGGGGAAAATATCAGAAACTCTTGATAAGGTTCAGAATACGGTCTCATCAAACTTGTCTATTCTTTCAAATGCTGGATTAGTGACCAGTAAACGGGAAGGTAGATCCATACGTTATTTTGCTAACCTTGACGCGATGAGGGACCTGTTGGGCTTTTTGATGGAAGATTGTTGTGGGGGCAATCCCGCAGATTGTGCACCATTTTTGGACGAAGTCATTTGTATCTAGATGAGCCTTGAAGAGGAAGAGCAATGAAGCGTCAGTTATTGGCTGAATTTATCGGAACCATGTTGTTGCTGGCCACGGTTGTTGGTTCAGGCATAATGGGTGAAACTTTGGCAGGCGGAAATTCTGCTATTGCCCTCTTGGGGAATACGATTGCAACTGGTGCTATCCTCGTAGTGCTCATTCTAATATTCGGGCCGATATCGGGGGCGCATTTTAACCCTGCTGTTTCGCTTGTTTTCTTCCTTAAAGGGGAATTAACTCGACAAGAATTTCCATCATATATGGCAGTTCAGTTTTTCGGTGCTATTGCTGGTGTATTTTTGGCGCATCTGATGTTTGATATCTCGGTTATTCAGGCATCTACCAATGCACGCACGGGAATGGGGCAGTGGGTTAGCGAGGCTGTGGCAACTTTCGGTTTGCTTGCAACAATACTGGGGTGCGTAAAGTTTCGCACTGATGTCGTGCCTTATGCAGTTGGGTTATATATAACCGCAGGATATTGGTTCACAGCATCGACCAGTTTTGCGAATCCTGCGGTAACATTTGCGCGGTCTTTCACCGATACATTCTCAGGTATTATGCGTGAAGACGTGCCATTATTTATTATCGCGCAGCTTCTTGGTGCTTTGATTGCGTTTGGTGTCTTTAAAATACTGTTAGAAGAAGATGGTACCGATGAAGCAGGTGCCCCAATGGCTGAGGCACCTGAAAACATCGTATAAATCAGCGTTTATAGATCATCGATTAATTGAGCGATTGTGTCCAAGCATGCCTTCGCTAGGTGTTTGCTGCGCTCTGGTGACCAGCCAAACTCTGCATCAGGTAGGTTAGCATTGTCCTTAAATGGCATCTCAAGGGTCATGGCTAGGCAGCCAAATGTTTCTGCCATATAGTTTGTACACATTCCCAAGTTCGCGGCTCCAAGTTCGTCGGTATCATATCCTTTTTCTTTTTGAAAATCCGGGGACAGCGCGCAAAGTGTATCTTGGTAACGATTATAAAGATCTGTTTGTTTGTCAGTCAGGGACGGAATGCCTTCAAATCCAGCGATAAAGTTGTAAGGAAGGGCTTCATCACCGTGGACATCAAGATGGAAATCAACGCCCGTTTCGTGCATTTTTTCCCGAACTAGATATACTTCAGGGCTGGTCTCCATGTTTGCTGTATCCCAGATGCGATTTAAATTTACGCCAACAGCATTTGTACGTAAATGGCCGCGCTTTGAGCCATCAGGGTTCATATTCGGAACGATATAAAAATGCGCTTTTTCTAGAAGTCTGCGTGCCGCAGGATTATCCGGGTCGAGAAGGTAATCAAAGGCGCCTTCCATCCACCATTCGGCCATAGTTTCACCCGGGTGCTGACGAGCGCCCAACCATATCTTTTTGCGACCTTCTGGCCCATATCCGACTTCCACTAAATCCATATCCTGACCATCCAGTGTATGGCCAAGAACGCTCGTGCGGACGATCGGGCTCGCAGACACTTCAGCAATCAGGTCTGCATGACGCTCCATAGAATAGGGGGCAAAATACGCAAAATACAAACTATCCTGCTCAGGTTCAATCGACCACGTCAGAATGCCGTCGTTATATTCGGTTTCAACCCGAAACCATGTTTCGCGGTCGTATGATGCACATACATTGTAACCCGGCCATCCGTCTGCATATGCGGCTTCGCCTGCATTCATGATGCTCAGTGTGCAAAGTGTATCTGCAACACCGGAGAGGCGGAAATGAAACCATTGATAAAAATCAGACATATGATCTTTGTTAATAGCAAGCTGGATGCTTGTAGGGTCTGATGCGTTCAGGACTGTAATATTGCCGCTGTCGAATGCGCTTGAGATATGCATGATATGCCTCCGAATTGATTCTGTATGTGGTGTATCGCGTCCGTCGTTCGGCGTCAATTTACCCGATATATTTATATCCGGTTAGAATCAGAGAATCGTCATATGAGACAGCATTGTTGCCATGCTATTTACGTGACAAATTGGTCTCGTTGTGGTACTAATATTTCACTGACGTATCGACGTGAGCATATGACTCCCGCTATCTAACGGGATTGGAGAGGCGCTTAATTCCTTGTGATAAGTGCCTCTTATGCTTTTACAGGCGAATAGGCATCGGCTTATTATGACTGAAACCTGAAAAGCCCCAAAACTTTTACACGCCTTCCCCTTGACAGTTATATGACTACTGAGTAGTGTCCGCCGCCAATGGATTCGAGAAATGGCGTTCGCGTCGTTTCAGTCTGATGAAGAGATTGCCTGAAGGTAATCCTGATGTCAGATAACAATTTTAACAGGTTTGCTTAGAGAGACGAGCCATGAAAGTACGTAACAGTCTTAAATCATTGAAATCCCGTCACCGCGATTGCCGGGTTATCCGCCGTAAAGGCCGGACATACGTTATCAATAAAACTCAGCGTCGCTTTAAAGCACGTCAGGGCTAATAAAAGCCTTTGGGCTTAATCAATAGCCCTAGAGTATGATTTTGGTAGCCGTGCACTCCTATGAGTTGCGCGGCTAACTTGTTTGGGGAGAGCTTGTGGTGAGAAATATTGACTCGATCATTTTTGACATTGGCAATGTATTTGTTGATTGGAGCCCGCGTCACTTATACGAGCAGTTAATTTCTGATTCGGCGGAATTGGAATATTTCCTCAAAAACATTGTTACCCTTGAATGGCATACAGAACACGACAAGGGACGTCCATTTGCTGAAGGTGTCCGCATATTATCTGAACAGTTTCCAGAGTATGCGGAATTGATCTCTGCTTTCGATTACCGATGGGATGATACCATCAAAGCTAAGATTGACGGAACCGTGCGAATACTTGACCGGTTAGCAGCAACCGATATTGAACTATATGCGCTCACGAATTTCTCACAGGAGAAGTGGCCGGCCTTTGCTGAGCAATATGAGTTTACGCGCCATTTCAAGGGCGTTGTGGTGTCAGGCGAGGAGCGTATGGTTAAGCCTGATCCTCGGATATTCAATTTGATTATCGAGCGGTTTAATCTCGACCCATCAAGGACTTTATTTGTTGATGACAGAGCTGAAAACGTAAAGGCGGGGGAAGTATCAGGAATGATAGGGCATTTGTTTACAGGGCCGGATGATGGCCCCGTGAAACTTGAAGCGCACTTGAAGGACGTTGGTGTTCTTTAAGAATGGTGCTGAATAGCTTCTTAGCTTTCCTGTTCAAAGCCTTTAAGTTCATCACCTTGCACCCAAGCAATATGCAGTACATTGGTGGCGCCCGGTGTGCCAAAAGGTACGCCAGCGGTCACGACAATGCGGTCTCCCCTTTGAGCCAGTTCCTGCCTCAGCGCCATACGCTTGGATTTGCCGATCATTTCTTCAAATGCAGTCACATCTTTTGTTTTAACGGTGTGTAGCCCCCAAACAATTGCAAGCCTTCGGGCAATACTGATACGAGGTGTCAGGGTAAGGATGGGGGCATTTGGGCGCTCTCGCGCAGCCCTGAGGGCAGTAGCACCAGAGGTGGTAAAGGTTACGATTGCTTTGGCGTCAACCGTATCCGAAACCTGACGTGCAGCCGCAGAAATCGCATCTTCTGTTGTTGCATTTGGGCTTGCACGGTCATCTCGGCGGTGGGTGTGGTAGTTTGCTTCCCCTTCAATCCGCATGGCGACCCGGTTCATAACTTCAACCGCTTCTATGGGGTAGTCACCAACGGCAGACTCAGCTGATAACATTACCGCATCAGCGCCGTCCATGACCGCGGTTGCAACATCAGAAACTTCTGCACGCGTGGGCACAGGTGCTTTGATCATACTTTCTAGCATCTGGGTTGCTACGACAACGGGTTTTCCTTCGCGTCTCGCCGCTTGAATGAGTTGTTTTTGAATGCCAGGGACATTTTCAAGAGGTTCTTCAACGCCTAAGTCACCGCGCGCTACCATCACGCCGTCTGCTAGTTCAAGGATCTCATTCAGGCTATTGACCGCGGCAGGTTTCTCAATTTTTGCCATAACGGCCGCCTTACCGCCAACTAGCTTCTTCGCTTCTGCAACATCGGCGGCACGCTGGACAAACGATAAAGCAATCCAATCGGCGCCGCATTTAAGAGCAAATGTTAGGTCTTTGCGGTCTTTGTCAGTAAGTGCTGCGAGTGGTAATACCGCGTTTGGAACATTGACACCCTTCTTGTCTGATAGCGGGCCACCAACCAGGATGCGGCACTTCGCGCTTTCACCGTCAATTTCTTCTACTTTTAAACGTATTTTGCCGTCATCGAGCAATAATTCGGTGCCAATTTCCAGTGCGTCAAAAATTTCTTTGTGTGGAAGCGGAGCTCTTAGTTCGTTGCCAGGAATGTCGGTTAAATCAAGTGTAAACATACCACCGGTTTTCAGGTTCACGGGGCCATTGGCAAATTTGCCGATCCGAAGTTTAGGACCCTGTAGGTCTGCAAGAATAGCGATTGGGCGCTCCACCTCCCGCTCGACGGCACGAATGGTATGAACAAGTGCCTCTTTTTCTTCGTGTTCACCGTGGCTCATGTTCAAGCGGAAAACATCTACGCCTGCCAAGAAAAGTTCTTTGATACGCTCTTTACTGCTACTTGCAGGTCCCAAGGTTGCGACAATGCGTGTTTTTCTATTTCTTCTGATGCATGGCGACATTTCAGTCATGGTCACTCCGTTGAAACTTACCTGATCTTAACGCTACGGCGATTTGCCTAACCCGTAAAAATTATTGTGATTGCATTAGTGCTGCAAAGAGGCTTGCAGGTCCAGCTTTTTCGCGCCATTTATACTATGAATTTTTTATGGATTGTAATTTGATGCTGTTAGAGACGATTGAGCCGGAAATTATTAACGCTGACGCTACGGGTGGTTTGGTTATCATTTGTGAGCATGCAAGTAATTATATTCCCCCAGTACTTAAAAATTTAGGGTTAGATGAAAAATATCTTGGCGAACATATCGCGGTAGATATCGGCGCAGAGGCCGTAACAAGGGCTATGGCCAATATGATGGGGGGTACAGCTATCATCGCACGGGTATCGCGATTGGTGATTGATTGCAACCGTGAATCAAATCATGAAACCTTGGTGCCAGAAGCGAGTGATAAGGTCTTTATCCCAGGGAATACGGGTTTAACGCCTGAGGCAATTGCAACGCGCAGGCAAGCCTACTACGAGCCTTTTCATCAAGCATGCGATACAATTATTGAAAATCAATTGAGCGCTGGAGAGACCCCGTTGGTGATTGGCATGCACAGTTTTACCAACATTATGAATGGGTTTGTGAGGCCGTGGCAGATTGGTTTCCTGTGGAACAAAGACCCGCGCCTTGCAGAAGCTATGATGGGCTTAATGGAACGGGAAACTGATTTAACGATCGGGAATAATGAGCCATATTCTGGCAAAGACCTGTATTATACGATGAACCGTCATGGAATGGCGCATGGATTGCCGCAAACGACGATTGAAATCCGACAGGATCTCTTAAAGAAGCAATCGATGGTTATGGAGTGGGCGGCACTTTTAGCGGATACGCTTGATGAATGCATGAACCGCCCGGATATCAAGTCGATTAAACATTATTAGGCCCAAACTAACAATCGAGGACATTTTGATGAATGAAGAACTGGAAACGAAAATTGAAGCGGCTGTTTTCCGTCGCTTGTTAAGTCATTTAGATCATAGAAAAGATGTGCAGAACATCGACCTTATGGGGTGGTCAGGCTTTTGCAGAAATTGCTTGTCAGACTGGTATAAGGAAGCCGCTGATGAAGTCGGAATTTCTATGGATAAAGAGGCGGCTCGTGAACGCATTTATGGAATGCCCTACGGTGAATACAAGGAAAAATATCAAGGAAAAGCGACCGAAGAGCAACTTCAGCGTATGAAAGACAGTGTAGTAAAGAACCAAGATTAACCACATTGTTCGAGTGTGGTGAAAATAATTGACTTTGTCGTTGAACGGCTAGGGTCCTGTCGTTATTGTGCGGCAAATATTGTGATTAAATTCACATTCAAAAACAGTATTTCCAGACAGAATATTTCGGGAGCAACTTATGGTACAGGCGGGCGGCGTAGCTGGTGAACAACTCAGGTCTTTTATTGAGCGCATTGAGCGTTTGGAAGAGGAAAAGAAGGGAATCGCCGAGGATATTAAGGAAGTTTACGCCGGCGCAAAAGCTGTTGGTTTCGATACAAAGGTCATGCGCAAAGTTATCTCTATCCGTAAGATGGATCAGGCTGATCGTCAGGAACAAGAAGCGCTATTGGATGTATATCTTCACGCTATTGAAGGTGGTCAATTGCCTGAAAAAGCCGATGAAGCCTCTGAGTAAGCTAGGTAATTAGTCTACAGTAAGTAATTTGATGGAGTGACGAGTACAATATGCATCCAATGCTGTTGTGCTCGCTACGTTGCCAGTTGTCATGATCTTGGTAATTCCATCACCTGATGCCGCGAATTCTGGATGTGCCTGCAAATAACTTTGTAAGGCTTCAGCAACAACAGTTGGTTGTGAAAGTAGTTTAATATTCTTGCCCAACGCCTCTTCAAAATAGGATTTCACAAGCGGGAAGTGCGTGCAGCCTAGAAGAGCAGCATCTATATTATTGTGTTTCGCTAAAAGTTCCTGAACATAGCCACTGATCAGCCCCTTTACGGGAAGGTCGCCAGCGCCGCCTTCAATCGCATCGACAAGTCCGGGGCACGCTTTAGAAAATAAGGTGATGCCGGGCGCACGTTTTCTAACCTCCTGATCATAGGCTTTGCTCTCAATCGTTTTACGTGTTGCAAAAACAGCAATATTTTTGTGTGGAGGGTGATTTTCAAGGTGTGCAGATGTTTTTGACCAAGGCACTCCTGTTATCGCTTCCACCATTGGCACCAAAACGCCAAGAATGCGTTTTCCGGGGTGTGCGTGTTCCAACCAGTTTTGCTGGAGCGTTCTAAGGGCGACTGCTGCAGCAGTATTGCAAGCCAGGATAACGAGCTTACATCCATTCTGCATTAATGTATCGACGCCTGCTTTGGTGAATTCTACGATTTGTTCGTTGCTGCGATGGCCATAAGGGGCGTTGGCGTGATCGCCCAGATAAATGAAATCTTGATTGGGGAATTGTTTTTGAAGGGCCTCTAAAACAGTAAGACCACCAGACCCTGAATCAAAAACGCCAATCATGTAACCTCACTGTTCTAAACCGTGTTCTGCTACCTTTCGATACAATGTTGAACGTCCAATGCCAAGCCTTCGTGCAACTTCGGTCATTTTTCCATTATATTTCTTTAGCGCCTTTGAAATGATGTCTGCTTCAAGTTCATTCAAACGACGGAACTGCCCTTCGGTATCTTCCAGATTTAAGGCGGCTTCCGGGTAGCGAATATTTCCAAAACTTGGATCAGTGATGGAGCGCTTTGGGAAAGCCTCTTCGGCAACGCTGCTCGATTTCATATCGCTAAGATGCGGGAAATCATCAGCGTTTAGTGTTTCGCTTTCTGATAAGATGACAGCTCTGAATAACGCATTTTGAAGCTGCCTTATGTTGCCGGGCCAATGGTAAGACGATAATAACGACATTGCAGTGTCGCTAATATTTTTGTGCGGTAAGCCCTCCATATTGGCGATACGCTCAAGAAAATGTTCCGTTAGTGCAGGCACATCATTTCTGCGTTCACGAAGCGGGGGCAGTGAAATTGGAAATACATTTAGCCTATATAATAAATCTTCGCGGAAGGCACCATTTCGCACCTGACTGGTTAAATTGCGGTTGGTAGCCGAAATTACACGGATATTCACCTTGATACTATGGCGGCTTCCAACCGGATCAATTTCCTTTTCCTGCAAGGCTCTTAGTAGTTTCACTTGAACATCCAGCGGCAGCTCGCCTACTTCGTCAAGGAATAAGGTTCCACCGTCGGCTTCTTGGAATTTACCGATGCGTTTTTCGGTTGCACCGGTGAAAGCTCCTTTTTCATGCCCGAATAAAATACTCTCTACAAGATTTTCAGGGATTGCGCCGCAGTTTACAGCTACAAAGGGTTTCCCTGCGCGTAAGCTTGCGTCATGGATGGCGTTTGCAAACACTTCCTTACCAACACCAGACTCGCCTTCAATAAGAACAGGGATGCTGGCGTTTGAAGCTTTTTTCGCAAGGGACAAGGCATTATTCATCGCCGTGCTATTGCCAACCAAGCCATCGAAGCCATTTTCATTCAAGCTTTCTTGCATTGGCGCAATTTCGCCTACAAACGAGCTTGTTTCCATTGCAGCAGCCAATGCTGTTCGAATGCGTTCAGCACTTGCTGGTTTGACCAGAAAGTCATTGGCGCCCGCTTGCATCGCTTTGACAACTGTATTGATAGAGGATTTGGATGTTAGCATGACAACAGGCAGATTAGGAAGCGTTGGTCTAATATGCTCTAAAACCTCGATACCTGTTAGTTCAGGCATAACCAGGTCAAGCAAAACCACATCGACTTCTGGTAAATTTCTGTCTATCAACCGATTAACGGCTTCACGCCCTGTCATGGCCTTTTCAACAATATAGCCAGCTTTGGAAACTACAGATTCCAAGAGAACCAATTGTGTTAATTCATCTTCTACTATCAATACGCGACGATCACTCATCGAATCACTCCTTATCATTGAGTGTATCGTTTCAGGACACCACTTAACAAAAAATGAATGAGAAAATTTTAGCTAATTTGTAATTTTCTTGCACCATTTTGGGATTTGGTGAACTATCATTTGCTTGTTATGTTGATGGTGATCTGAAAAAACGATTTCTGAAAGTAAAGAAAGCGGTTTGGGATTGCTTTGACTGAGTAATACTAATTGTTGTTAACGTATTGCTGCAACGTATCTTTAAGGGAGACGAATACATGAAACTCGCAGTTGTTCGGGAACGCCGTGATGCTGAGAAACGCGTCGCTGCTTCACCCGACACGGTAAAAAAACTTATTGGATTAGGGTTTGAAGTTGCCGTTGAAAAAGAAGCCGGAACTGGAGCGTCCATACTGGATACTGATTTCACAGAAGCTGGCGCATCTATTTCAGCAACCTTGGAAGATACGCTTAAAGATGCTGATGTTATTCTGTCGGTTCAAGGATTGGAGGCTGATCAGTTAACGTCAGTGAAAAAGGGTGCCGTTCAATTATCAGCGCTTAACCCATTTGTGGAGCAGGACCGGCTGAATGCATATGCTGACGCTGGTTTGGTCGCTTTTGCGATGGAGTTTGTCCCCAGGATTACTCGCGCGCAGTCGATGGATATATTGTCGTCCCAATCTAATCTGGCGGGCTATAAAGCGGTGCTTGATGCCGCAGCCCACTATGGCCGTGGGATGCCAATGATGATGACAGCAGCGGGCACTGTGGCTCCTGCAAAAGTGATGGTAATGGGGGCTGGTGTTGCAGGCCTGCAGGCGATCGCTACTGCGAAGCGTTTGGGCGCTATTGTAAGTGCGACAGATGTACGCCCAGCCGCCAAAGAACAAGTTGAAAGCCTCGGCGGTAAATTCGTTATGGTAGAAGACGAAGAAACAGCAGCAGCAGAGACATCCGGCGGCTACGCTAAAGAAATGAGCGATGAGTATAAAGCCAAACAAGCCGCATTGATCTCTGAAACCCTGGCAAAGCAAGACATTGCTATTACAACAGCACTGATCCCAGGGCGTCCGGCACCGACTTTAATTACGGAAGACATGGTTAAATCAATGAAGCCGGGAAGTGTGATTGTTGATCTGGCAGTGGAAGCGGGCGGTAACTGTGAACTCTCCAAACCCGGTGAAATTATAGAAGCCCACGGTGTAACGATTGTAGGGTACAGGAACGTGCCTTCACGCTTGGCTGCTGACGCGTCTGTGTTATTCGCCAAAAACCTCCTCAATTTTATTACACCGCACGTCAAAGAAGGTGTGCTGGAGATCGATTTTGAGGATGAGATTATTTCAGAATCGCTTGTAACTAAAGACGGCGCTGTTGTTCACAGCCGTTTATTGGAGGGCTAAATCATGCATGATATTCTTGTAAATCCCTTTATCCAACAATTCACAGTTTTCGTAATGGCTATATTCGTTGGATATTATGTCGTTTGGTCCGTGACACCAGCACTTCATACACCGCTAATGAGCGTGACAAACGCAATTTCAAGCGTGATTATTGTTGGTGCTTTGGTCGCTACGGGCCCAGCTGATTTTTCTATTGCTAAAGTATTAGGTGCCATCGCGATTGCGCTTGCCGCTATTAACATTTTTGGTGGCTTTGCCGTTACCGCCCGCATGCTCGCCATGTATAAGAAAAAGAAATAGGGGATTGTGATGAGTCAGCTACAAACAGATTTAACAGCTGTCGCCTATCTCGTCGCGGCAGTGCTTTTTATTCTTTCTCTTCGTGGTTTATCCAGCCCTGAAACCAGCCGAAAAGGTAACCTTTATGGCATGATAGGTATGGCAATCGCGGTCGTTACAACAGTTTTGAACCCAGAGATTGTTTCCTATGAATGGATCGTAGGTGCATTAATTGTTGGTGGCGGTATTGGCTATGTCATTGCACGAAAGATTGCGATGACGGCTATGCCGCAATTGGTTGCAGCATTCCATAGTCTGGTCGGGCTTGCCGCGGTTATGGTGGCGGCTGCCGCATTTCTAAATCCGCAATCCTTCGGTATTTGGGGTGAGGATGGTATTTTTGTTGCTAGCCGTATTGAAATGGCACTTGGAGCGGCAATTGGTGCCATAACCTTCTCTGGTTCCTTGATCGCATTTGCAAAATTGAATGGGAATATGTCTGGTGCGCCCATCATGCTACCGGCCCGCCATTTCATAAATGCAGCTCTTGGTCTGGCGATTGTTGGCTTGATTTACGCATTTGCAGCTTCTGAAGGTGCTGCATCTGGTGGTGGGCACCTCATGTGGTGGATTATTGGCCTCAGCTTTATCATTGGATTCTTGCTGATCATCCCGATCGGCGGTGCTGATATGCCTGTTGTGGTATCCATGCTAAATAGTTACTCGGGATGGGCCGCAGCCGGGATTGGTTTTACTCTTGCAAATACGGCCTTGATCGTAACAGGTGCGCTTGTTGGTTCCTCCGGCGCAATCCTTTCCTATATTATGTGTAAGGGGATGAACCGTAGCTTTATTTCCGTAATCCTCGGCGGTTTTGGTGCAGATGATAGCGCAGCGGCATCTGGCGGCGTTGTGGAAACAAGACCTGTTAAACAAGGATCTGCTGACGACGCAGCCTTCATTATGAAGAATGCGGCCAAAGTTATCATTGTTCCTGGTTACGGTATGGCAGTCGCTCAGGCGCAGCATGCTCTGAAGGAAATGTGTGACATGCTGAAAGCCGAGGGTGTTGATGTTTCATACGCTATTCACCCTGTTGCTGGCCGGATGCCTGGACATATGAATGTCCTATTGGCAGAAGCGAATGTTCCTTATGACGAGGTTTTTGAACTGGAAGATATCAATAGCGAATTCGCCCAAGCTGATGTGGCATTTGTTATCGGTGCAAATGATGTGACGAATCCCGCAGCGAAAACTGATCCGCAGAGTCCAATTTTTGGTATGCCGATCCTGGATGTAGAGAAAGCCAATACAGTTCTCTTCATAAAACGCTCAATGGGAAGCGGCTACGCTGGTGTGGAGAATGAACTCTTCTTCCGAGATAACACAATGATGTTATTTTCCGACGCCAAGAAAATGGTTGAGGAGATTGTAAAAGCTCTTTAAGGCGTAATAGTTAATGGGCTAAGGGGCATTCTATAGATTAGGATGCCCTTTGCTATTTTTATTGATGAAATAAAGGCCAATACAATATACTGATCTTATATTGCATTATGAAAGCTAAGCATGGACAGTAACCCAACCATTGTTGATTTCTTGAGCGAAAGCCTGAAAGCTATTCAAGGCCAAGATAAAACCGTGCTGTCTCCCAACCAGCAAAAGGTTGCGGATGATTTAGCGACTTTGATGGATGCGAAGCTTGCTGAAATTGTCAGTGAGCTTGAAGCAGTCGCATCCTGCAGGCAGGAAGACAGTGATACACCAGAACACGAAAAGAAACCTCCGTTTGAAGGGTTTTGTTTTGGTTTACATAAGATAGGAGAAGCATTGTTGCCCCATTTGGTTGAGACATATGCTGAATGGGTAAAAGCTAAAACAATTGAAAAAACTCAATTCCAGTGGATTTTGGATGCGCGTAGCGACGCATTTATAAATTATCTTGTTGAGCTTGCTTGCGTTCACGGTGTGGCATTTGATGATACCTTGATTGCTATTGGTCAGCATGAACGATTGTTGTTACAGCGTTTGGAAGCAGATTTACGGAAGCTGTATCGCAAGACTTTTGAACTGGTGTGATTTGTTATCCGACATTAAGCTTATATTCAGAAATCCATAGATACTATAGACACAGTACGTTTGTAAGAAAGACCCCTAATGTTTGTTAAAATTGCTATTTTGTTTGCGATATTTTCATTGTCGCCGGCAGCTTTTGCTGATGAGGAAAAGCTATCGCGCGGTGAAAAACGTTTGGCGTCGATAATGGAAAAGTACGAAAAAAATGGGAAAATCAAGCGCTGCGTAAACTTGCGTCGATTACGGGAAAGCAAGGTTATTGACGATAAAACGATTTTTTTTCGTGGTATCGGTAAAACCGGTTATTTAAATCGTCTAAATGGAAACTGTATCGGCCTCGCTCGTGAAGAACGTTTTTCCTATAGCACAACGATCAATCAATTGTGCCGCGGTGAAATTTTGACAGTGCTTGATAATTTCGGACGCCCTTGGGGAAGTTGTGGGCTTGGCGAATTTGAAGAGCTAAGCAAAAAGACAACATCAGACTCGGTATTAAATGTCGTCAAAGACTGATCTCTTTTCCTTCATAAAACCCTCACATTAAACACCATGGTCTAAGCTTACGTTTAGGTACGATAAACTTAAATGTTAGAATGTAACACTCTGTCGCGGCTTGTGTCCGTTTAGGCGCAATCACCTTTTCGCACTATCTGTTCTAAAGCATAAAAACAGCAATATTAATCCATGCGAGGATAATGAGATGTTGCTGACAGAGAAAAGCCTGAAAAATCCGGCTGCAATGATGGTGCTTGTCGCGATAGCACTGTTGTTAGGTGTTATTACCCTGACAAAGTTACCAGTACAATTGTTCCCAAATATTGAACGCCCGCAAATTGGTATCCAGACGTTTTGGCGATCAGCTAGCCCGTCTGAAATTGAGTCCGAGATTATTGAGCCTATTGAAGAGGTAATGCAGGGTATTCCTGGCCTAGAGGAACTTAGAACATTCTCCAATTCTTCTAATGGCTTTGTCTCTATGGAATTTAGTCTCGAAACCGATATGGATCGGATGCTGATTGAAATCATTAGTCGCCTTAATCGGTTGCCGCCATTGCCTGCTGACGCAGATAGACCACAAATTGTCATGAACGGTGGTGATCCGTCTGGTGAAACGCTCATTTACCTATTTACCCAGTTTCGAGCTGATAGCGCACTCGCACGCGAGGATTATATTTCTTTTATTGAAGATAATGTGCGACCGCGACTGGAGGCCGTTGAAGGCATAGCCCAAGTTAACCTGGAAGCTGGATCGGGCCTTGGGGATCAGTTGCAGATCGAGTTTGACCCTGTACGTGCAGCAGAATTAGGAATTGACCTTAATAATATAACGCGCCGTGTTGGCCGGACAACGGATAGTTCAGGTGGATATCTGGACGTTGGACGGCGTCGGTATCTGATGAATTTTCAAGGCAAGTATGAACCTGACGAGTTGAGAGCCTTGATTTTGGACTGGAGGGATGGTCGGCCGATTACACTCGGTGATGTTGCTACCATTTCCGTTGGTCCAGCAGCGACTAATCAGGTTGTTTATCAAAACGGCAGCCCCGCAATCAGTATGCGTGTGATCAAAGAGAGTGGTGCCAATGTTTTAGCGGCAATTGATCGCCTAACCGCGGTTGTAGATGAATTAAACGAAACTGTATTGAAGGAACAGGGCATTGCTATCGAAAAATCATTTGATCCATCGGTTTTCATTAATCGTGCAATCAACCTTCTGTCAGGTAACTTGTTAATTGGTGTTCTTTTATCGGTCGGCGTCTTGTGGTGGTTTCTTCGTCAGGTCAGAGCAACACTTTTAATTGCGCTAACTATTCCTGTTTGTTTGCTGACAACTATCGTGGTGCTTGGCCTGTTTGGCCGAACAGTGAATGTCATATCACTCGCGGGGCTTGCGTTCGCAACGGGGATGGTTCTTGATGCAGCGATTGTTGTGCTGGAGAATATTGTCCGATTAAGGGAAAAAGGCGAAAAGCCCAATTTAGCCTCACTCAAGGGAGCAGGGCAGGTATGGGGTGCGCTCTTGGCGTCTACTGCGACAACTGTCGCGATATTTGTGCCAATTCTGTTTTTGAAGGATGTAGAGGGGCAATTGTTTGCTGATTTGGCATTAACGATTGCAATCGGGGTGGCACTATCTTTGATCGTCGCGGTTACCGTTCTACCTGTTGCAGCCAAATATTTCCTGAAGGCATTACCGCCTAGCGAAACCGCGGGCGAACGCGCCAAGCGTTTTGCAAGTCGCTTAATGATCTTTTCTTCAACACCTGTGCGCCGCGGCGTAATGATTACAGGGCTTATGGCTGGCGCTATTAGTTTAAGCTGGCTATTGCTTCCGAACTTAAATTACCTGCCACCGGTCAAAAGAGATGCGGTTGATGCCTTCCTGATGTTCCCGTCCGGGGCCAATATGGAAACCATTGATGAAGAAGTTGTTTCGGTTATTGTGGATCGGTTACAGCCATATATGGACGGCGTCCAGGAACCAGCTCTTAAAAACTATTATTTTATTACGTTCCCAGGCGGGCAAGGCGGAAGCCTTGGTGTCAGGGCGAAAGACCAGGGTAACGTAAAAGAGTTGGAACGCCTGGTTAGGGAAGAGATTTTGGTTGGCTTCCCCGATGTTTTTACCTTCGCTCAACAAGGAAACCTGTTTGGAAACTTTGGCGGCAACGGCTCGGTTGAATTGAACATTCAAGCGCGCGACCTTGAGCAACTTCGTGAAGTTACGGTTGAAGGTCAGCGCTTAATATCAGAAGCGTTACCGGGTGCGCAGGCTAGACCAAACCCAGACCCTAACGTGATTGCACCTGAACTTCAAATTACGCCAAATGATCGTCGTTTGGCCGAGGTTGGCTATACGCGCGCCGATATTTCAAGAATTATCAGAGCACTGGGTGATGGCCTTTGGTTAGGTGAGCATTTTGATGGCGAACAACGCGTCGATATGATTTTAAAGGCACAGGACTGGTCAGACCCTGAGAGTTTAAGAAACGTTCCTTTGGCAACACCGCTTGGTGGAACGGTTCCGCTTGGTGACCTGGTGACGATTGAGCGCGGTGTGGGGCCTACTTTTATTCAAAGGTTGAATAGGAAGCGTAATGTTTCATTGAATATTACTCAACCTGAAGGAATGCCACTGGAGGATATGATCGCAATCTTAAAGCGTGATGTCGAACCCAAGTTAAAGGAAATGCTACCTGTTGGAGCCACGATTTCTTATGGCGGTAGCGCGGATGCGCTAGACCGTGCTGTGGCCTCACTGTCCCTGAATTTCGTACTTGCGCTTGGATTGTTATTCCTGATTTTGGCGGCGCTTTTTAAATCGCCTAAGGATGCCATGCTTGTGGTGATTACGATACCACTTGCGACCGTAGGCGGTGTGATTGCTTTAAAAATATTGAATATCTTTAGTTTTGCTCCGCTCGATCTCTTAACAATGATTGGATTTATCATTTTGCTTGGTTTGGTGGTGAACAACGCAATCTTGCTAGTTGCCCAAACACGTCAGGGCGAGGCTGATGGACTAAGCAGGGAAGATGCTGTTGAGCGAGCGCTTGGCCTGAGAATGCGCCCAATTTTCATGAGCACGCTAACGTCTATAATGGGTATGTTGCCGCTTGTTCTATTCCCTGGTGCCGGTAGTGCGATATATCGTGGTATGGCGACGACTATTGTCGGGGGAATGACGCTTTCAACAGTGTTTACTCTTTTGCTGTTACCATGCTTGTTACGGGTCGAATTTTTCGAGCAGATAAAGCGTATTTTCACCAAACCCCAAACCAACCTTCAGCCGGCTGAATAAAATATAATAGAGAAAACGAGGATAGTGTAATGATAGCAATCAGTATGAAAAATATAAAACCGTTCGCACTGTTAATAATGACTAGTTTTTCTGGTTTAACACCACTTATGGCACAACAAGGCCCACCCCCGGCACTGGTTGAAGTTGCTGAAGCGAGTGATGAATTAATGTCACCCCAGATCTACATGCCTGGTACGGTAGTCAGTATGAATGATAGCCGAATTGCGTCTGAAATAACAGGTCGTGTAACATGGGTTGCCCCAGAGGGCACATTGCTTCGCAGAGGGGAGGTTTTAGCAAAAATTGACGCAAGAAACATTAATCTGACAGTTGAACGCAATGAAACTGAGATTAGGCGCTTAACTGCACGTATTAAATTTTTGAAATCGGATTTGGAACGTTTGCGCGAATTAGCGCTTCGTAAACATACGCCGCTTAGCAGAGTAGAAGAAGCGGAAAGCAATTTGCTAATGACTGAGCAGGAGCTTGCACAGGCAAAAATTAACCTCGAACAATCGCGAATTGACCTAGCCAGAACAGAGGTTCTAGCTCCTTTTCCTGGGCGGGTCGTAGCGCGCTTAGCCCAAATCGGGGAATATGCTGTTCCGGGCCGTGAAATTGCACGGTTAGTGGATACCGAGCATTTGGAAATCCGGGCACAAGCACCTGTTACACTGTCGAGTGTTCTGACTGACGGTCTTGCCGTTACACTTACAGATCAACGTGAACTGACTAGTGGTCAAAACACTGTATTAGCCGAAAATGCTATCGAGAATAGCGTAATCCGTGCAGTTGTTCCTGTTGGCGATGAACTTAGTCGTACTATGGAAATTCGTGTTGCTGCCCCAGAAAACAAAAGATATGTGGTGGGATCAGCACTTCAGGTTGGCGTTCCATCGAGCGAGCCTGTACGGGTTGTATCTGTGCCTCGTGACGCATTGGTTCTGCGCCGTGAAGGCACTTTTGTATTTCGTGTAAGCGACGATAATACTGCCGAGAGGTTAGCAGTTCGAACCGGAACCGCCAACGGAACTCGCGTTGCTGTTTCAGGCAATATCGAAAATGGTGATGTTGTAATTATCCGCGGCGGAGAGCGCTTACGCCCCGGTCAGTCGCTAACGATTAAAGAACCAGTTCAAGCAACAGTTCTTGGCAGATAAAGGAAAATACGGCTCCTTTAGTCGAAAATAATAAAAAGCCACTTGGCGACAGCGCCATGTGGCCTCATAATATGTAGCAGAGAGTTTGGGAATGAGTATTAGCTCCCCTCATACAGACAGAGAACAAGCTCAGGTAAGAGCTGGAGGAATATCTTTGCTAGATACGATTTTCGCTGATCGAAACAAGGCTTTTTGGCTGTTCCAGTGTTCAGGATGGTTGGGATATATTCTCGTTCGAGTATTCCATAGTTTAACCGCTATCAGTAGCTTTGATGAGTTTGGTTTCAACTTTCCTATTGTGTTACCTGTTGCCATTATTGGAATACTCTTAACCTGTATTCTACGCATAGTTTACAGAAGAGTTAGAGATAGTAGCGTTGTCATAACGTTTGTTATTGCTATTTTATCCTGTGCTCTTTTGGGGCTTTTATTGTCTTCGATTGAAGCATTTATAGCGCCTTATTTGATTCCGGATTTTGGGTTTGCAACTGGGTTTGCGCAATTCAATAACGCAATGTTTCAATCAACAGTCTTGTTTGCATGGTCGTCGATTTATTTTGGGTATCATTACTATACAGGTTTTCTTGAGCAACAAGAACGTGCCTTAAAGGCAACGGCGATGGCGCATCAGGCTCAGCTTAAAATGCTGCGTTATCAGTTGAATCCTCATTTTCTATTCAATACACTCAATGCAATTTCAACGCTCGTTCTTGAAAAAGCTGGCGATGACGCGAATAAGATGCTGACGAAATTATCCAGTTTTTTGCGGTATACGCTTGTCAATCAACCTACACAGCGAACCAGCCTGGAGCAGGAACTACAAGCTACTAGCCTTTACCTGGACATAGAGGCAGTCAGGTTTGGCGAACGGCTTAAAATTGTCTTAGATATTGATGATAAAGCGAAATCGGCGCTTGTGCCGAGCTTGATACTACAGCCCTTGGTCGAGAATGCGATTAAATATGCCATTGCTCCAGAAATAGACGGCGGTACAATCAGGATATGTGCACATGTAATGGGCCGAAGGCTTATGTTAATGCTTGAGGATACGGGGCCCGGCATACCTGATGTGAATAATATAGTAAGCCAATCTGGTTCAGGTGTTGGAATTGTTAATACCAAAGACCGGTTGACACAGATTTACGGCGAAACCCATGAATTAACACTTAAAAATCTAGAGCCCTCAGGTTTGGGGATTACGATTGCCATTCCTTTGGAACACAGTAGTCGAAATAGTTTATAGCCCTTAAAGTTTGTCGCTAGGAAAAGATGATGAAAAAAATCCGTACCCTTCTTGTTGATGATGAACCTCTTGCTGTCAGAGGGTTGGCTATACGGCTTGAGAAATATGAAGATATTGAGATTATTGGTAGCTGCGCCAATGGCCGCGAAGCTGTGAAAGTGATCAAAGAGCAGCGGCCTGATTTGGTGTTTTTGGATATTCAGATGCCAGGGTTTGATGGTTTTTCTGTTTTGAATGCTTTGGTTGGTGAAAGTATGATCCCATTGGTCGTGTTTGTGACGGCCTTTGATCAATATGCATTAGAGGCTTTTGAGGCCCATGCATTGGATTATTTGTTAAAACCCGTCGAGGAAGAACGCCTTCAGGAAGCAGTGCACAGGGTACGTGAACATGTATCACAACGTGCTGCGATAGAGCAAAATTCACGTCTTGTAAAACTTTTGGAAGGAATGGAAAATCCGCCGAAAGAGGCACTGTCTGCTTTACTAGAGGCACCGAATGAGCCATTACAGGATGATCGTTACGATCCGCAATTACGGATTAAAGACAGAGGCCATATAACAATCGTTGACATAGCGGATGTTGATTATATTGATGCCGCTGGTGATTATATGTGTATCCATATCGGTGAAAGAACACATATCCTGCGTGAAACGATGAAAGTTATGGAAAAACGATTAGATCCCAAGATTTTCCAACGTATTCACAGATCGACAATCGTGAATTTAGATAAAGTCAAAGAGGTTCGCCCTCATTCGAACGGCGAATGTTTCCTTACACTGGATGGTGGAACCGAGCTAAAGGTCAGTCGCTCCTATAAAAGCGTTGTTGGGCGGTTCTTATAACGGTTAAACTTGGGGGATATGTTCCATCAAACGCGGACCTATACGGAGTGGCTCAATACGTTTTGTAAGCCCTGATTGGTCGTCTGTTTCAATGAATGTTCCGCATATTGTTGCTTCGCCGTCAGCAGGTGAATAGCGTTCTTTGTTCATCTTGGTAAGGAAACGACTGATGGGCTCTTCCTTTTTCATACCTATTACGCTGTTATAATCACCGCACATGCCGGCATCGGTTTGATATCCTGTGCCAGCCGGTAAGATCTGGCAATCTGCCGTTGGTACATGACTGTGGGTTCCGACAACTAAGCTAACTCTGCCATCCAGATAGTGCCCCATGGCCATTTTTTCCGATGTAGCTTCGCCGTGAAAATCTACAACAATAGCCGCCAATGAGTTGCCTAAACGATATTGCTTTAAGACTGTGTCAATTGCGCGAAAGGGACAATCTAGCGGGTTCATGAAAACCCGTGCCATTGCATTAACTACGAGGATTTTTTTGCCGCGCGGGGCATCGTAAAGACCAAAGCCTTTTCCTGGTGTTCCTTCCGGATAATTGAGAGGGCGTAAAATTGTTCCAGCATTCATGTGGGACATAATTTCACGTTGGTCAAACGAATGGTTGCCGCCTGAAATCACATCTGCGCCCGCCTCGAGAACTTGATTAGCGATTTTGCTGGTGATTCCGAAACCGGAAGCTGAGTTTTCGCCGTTTACAATTACAAAGTCTAACTTAAGTGATTTTCGTAATTCTGGTAGTGCATCAATAACGGCTGAACGGCCACTGCGTCCCATTAAATCACCCAAAAACAAAATACGCATAAAGACTTACTTCCAGCTTTTTAATTGTAACAATTGCAGTATAGAAATTGTTTGCTTACTTTTTGGGTAAGATAACCCCGGTTTCTGTGATTACCCCGTGCAGAGGTAAATCGTGAGGCTCAGTTGGTAAGTCATCAACGATTTGCGCTGCATAGGCAAAGCCAAAAGCTTTTATAGCACTATATTTTGCAATTGTGCGATCATAATATCCGCCTCCCCATCCAAGCCGGTAACAATTCTCGTCATAAGCCAAAAGGGGCACAATCAGAACGTCAGGAATGACAATTGGAGCGTTTGTTTCGGGCTCTTCTATGCCGTATGGGCCAGCACTTAGTGGATCGCCTTGCCCCCAGCGCTTAAACTCGAGTGGTGTATTTTTTCCTGTAACAACAGGTAGCGCCAGGCGATACCCTTTTTGTTCAAGGTCATGGGCTAGAAAACAAGGGTTAAGCTCATCGCCTACAGAGGAATACAGCCCAATACATGCCTGAGTAGGTATGTCTTTCAAAAGAGATTTAGCATGCTTCGCCGCTTTTTCCGCAGCTTCCATGTTATACATTTTATGCATGGCGCTACGCATATGCTTAGCTTTTTTTCTGAGGGCCGTTTTGGATTCGGATATGGTGTTCAAGTGAATAACCCGTGTTTTATTCTTGCTGCATAAGCCAGAAGGGTGAAGGTGCGGGACCACTTCTGCCGTATTGACGTTTGTACCCTCTGGAACCTGACAAGTCAGGTGGGCGCCGTATGAAAGAGACCACGATCTCGGCCAGGGACAGCTCCCTAGAGGTAGTTATAGCCCCAGGGGTTACTTCGTATCAGACGCACAGCGCAGTGCCCGCGCCCCTTACTTAGGACTTTGCGAGCTGATCTGCAATACCTTCTACTTCAACTGCGACTTCTGTAAGTATTCCAGCGAGATCATCTTCAGAGATTCCGCCAATAATTCCCTGTTGTCCTTTGCCTTCTAATGCTTCATTTAATTCATCTGCAATCAAAAGACTTGCCATCAACAGTAATTTGCTTTCGCTGACATGCCCAAGCTTTTCAGTAAGTTCGACCGTTTTGGAATTTACATACTCAGCAAGTTGCTTCAATTGTTCTTCTTCACCGTCTGCACATGCCAATAGGTGTGATTTTCCGTTAACATTGATAGAGATTTGCGCCATTTTATGCTCCTTCAACCATCGTTTCTACATGGGATATCGCACCTTCTAGGCGTACTTTCACTGTATCACGTTCAGCCTTTAGGATGGCATTCTCCTGTTTTAGGATGTCATTTTCCGCTTTTATTGCAGCAAATGCAGCCTCCATATTGCTGTTCTCCGTTGCATCTAACTCGTCCTGTAAGTCTGCGAATTGTGATTTCAGGCGTTGATAATTCTTTTCGATCGCGTCCTTTTCAGACCTAAGTTCATCAACATCACTATTTTTGTGTTTTTCGTTCGACAGGATAGCAATTTGGTCATGCAGTTTAAGATTTTCGCTCTCTAAGGCAGCTACTTTTTCAGCAAGCGCGTTTTTCTCAGTCACCATATTTTGGGCTGTTGATAAAGCTTCACGAGAATTAGCAACACCATGACTTAGGCGTGATAGAGATGCTTCGAGTCGCGTTCGTGCTGCTTCTAAATTGTTGTTTGATGCATCAGATTGCATTGATTTATCCTTTATCCGCCGAAATTATGGCCAGAAAAAATATTGCGTATTCCTTGAATAAGGTCGTCCTTTATTCAAGCGGATTGCATATAATCTGGCTGCTTTCTGCCAAAGACTACGCTTGATTTAGGGGCTTGGTCAATCACGGAAAAGATAAAATAGGATCAGGAAGAACCATTAATGACTGACTTAATTGAGTTCTGTTCTTGACTATGTGCTGCATCCTCGCCATTTTGGCGCAAATTCGGGGCTTAGGTCGCGCAATGTGGCCCAGCCAACCTTGTTTTTAGCTTCAAGCAATTAAAGGCTAGATGAGCACATGAGCGATATCGACTTTTCTCAAGAAAATGACCTTCACAATGACATGGCAAATGCAATCCGAGCACTTTCCATGGATGCAATCCAGAAAGCAAACTCTGGACACCCTGGTATGCCTATGGGAATGGCAGATGTAGCAACGGTTCTGTTTAGAAACTTTATGAAGTTTGATCCGAAGAACCCAACATGGGCAAACAGGGATCGGTTCATTCTGTCAGCAGGGCATGGCTCCATGCTGATTTACTCACTTTTATATCTGACAGGATATGAGCATCCTACGATTGAAGATATCAAAAATTTCCGCCAACTTCACAGCCCGACTGCGGGCCATCCTGAATTTGGTGAATGTCCGGGTGTGGAAACGACAACAGGCCCCTTGGGGCAGGGGCTGGCAACATCGGTTGGGATGGCAATAGCTGAACGCCTTTCGAATGCAGAATACGGCGACACAATTACAGACCATTATACATATGTGTTAGCGGGCGATGGTTGCCTGATGGAAGGCGTAAGCCAGGAAGCAATCTCGCTTGCGGGCCATCTTAAGCTCTCCAAAATGATTGTGCTTTGGGATGACAATTCGATTTCGATTGATGGCAGTATTGATCTTTCGTCAAGTGAAGACATGGGTATGCGCTTTGAAGCAGCCGGATGGCATGTTCAGGCGGTGGACGGTCATGATCCAGAAGCGATTGAAGCAGCGATTGCAGAAGCGCAGCGCAGTGACCTGCCATCTATGATCGCCTGCCGTACGACAATTGGTTACGGCTCTCCGAATAAACAAGGCACGGCTGCTACGCACGGTGCACCACTGGGTGATGATGAAATTGCTAACGCGCGTGAGTTTCTGAATTGGCCGCATGCCGCATTTGAAATTCCCGAAAATGTTCTGAATGAATGGCGCGCTGTCGGTGCTAAAGGGGCAGCGCTTGTGAGTGACTGGCAAGCTGAGTTTGCAAAGCTTGATGAGTTTGTACGTGCTGATTTTGAACGCCGTCAAAACAAAGAGCTGCCATCCTCTTTCGCTACATCAATTAATGATTATAAAGCGCAATTGGTTGCAGAACCCGTTAAGGTGGCGACACGTAAAGCCAGCCAGATGGCACTAGAGGTTATCAACGGTGTTGTTCCAGAAACAATTGGTGGTTCTGCTGACTTAACCGGTTCCAACCTTACGAAAACAAGCCAGACAGAAGGTATATCGGCTGACGACTTCACGGGGCGCTATATATATTATGGTATCCGCGAATTTGAGATGGCAGCAGCGATGAATGGTTTGGCGCTTTATGGCAGCCATATTCCATACGGCGGTACTTTCCTTGTTTTCACTGATTACGCGCGTCCAGCTATCCGTTTGGCGGCGTTGATGAAGCAACGTTCTATTTATGTGATGACACATGATAGTATCGGCCTCGGCGAAGACGGACCAACGCACCAACCTGTTGAGCATGTTGCAAGTTTGCGCGCTATGCCGAACCTCAATGTGTTTCGCCCTTGTGACGCTGTTGAAACAGCAGAATGCTGGGCGCTAGCGCTTGAAGCCAAGGAAACACCGTCAGTGTTGTCACTAACGCGTCAAGGGCTTAAGCAGCAGCGCCTTGATCATACAGAGGAAAATCTTTGTGCCAAAGGCGGTTATATCTTGCACGAGGCGTCAAATGGTAATCCTGCTGTTGTTTTGATCGCAACCGGCTCAGAAGTTGAAATTGCTGCCGAAGCGCGGGAACGTCTCGAAGCAGAAGGCACGCCGACACGTGTTGTTTCTATGCCGTCTACCGAGTTATTTGACCAGCAAGACAGCAGCTATAAAGCAAGCGTGCTACCCTCTGATGCATTGAAGGCTTCTATTGAGGCGCTTACTACGTACGGCTGGGAGCGTTACACAGGTATTGACGGCGTTAATATCGGTATTGATACATTTGGCGCGTCGGCGCCTGCGGATGCTCTGTACAAACATTTCGGTATAACAGCTGATGCGCTGATTGATGCTGTTAAACAGAAGCTGTAAGGCATAGTTAAGAGATATTTGAGTTTTACTGTTGATTTTTACCTCATGTTGAGGGTTCTTTTGAAAGATTGGAGACTAGGGAATGACTGTTCGCGTTTCTATTAATGGATTTGGCCGTATTGGCCGTAACGTACTTCGCGCGATTTACGAGAGTGGCCGCACAGATATCAAGGTTGTAGCACTGAACGACCTTGGTGACGCTGAAATGAACGCATACCTTTTGAAGCGCGATAGTGTCCATGGCCCATTCCCTGGTGAAGTGAGTGTTGAAGACGGTGCTATCATCGTAAATGGCGATCGCATTCGTGTAACCGCTGAGCGCGACCCTGCGGCTCTTCCATGGGGTGAAGAGAATGTTGATGTTGCAATGGAATGTACCGGCATTTTCACTAAGCGTGATGCAGCGGCAAAACACCTTGAGGCCGGTGCCAAGAAAGTCTTGATCTCAGCACCTGGTACAGACGTTGACCGTACAGTTGTGTACGGTGTGAATAGCGATGAACTAACAGCTGATGACATTATTGTTTCTAACGCGTCGTGCACGACTAACTGCTTAGCGCCGGTTGCTCAGGTTCTTGACGGACTTGTTGGTATTGAGCGTGGTTACATGACAACTGTTCATGCATATACAGGTGATCAGCCAGTTCTTGATACACTTCATAGTGACCCGCGCCGTGCTCGTGCAGCAGCGCTTTCAATGATCCCTACATCCACTGGTGCAGCTAAAGCTGTAGGTCTTGTGCTTCCTGAGCTTGCAGGCAAGCTTGATGGCTCAGCGGTTCGCGTACCAACACCAAATGTTTCTATGGTTGATCTTAAGTTTGATGCAGGCCGCGATACAACGGCGGAAGAAATCAATGCTGCGATCAAAGAAGCTGCGGAAGGCCGTCTTAAAGGTGTTCTAGGATATGAAGATATGCCAGCGGTTTCTATCGACTTTAACCATAACCCGAACAGCTCAACGTTTGATGCAAGCCAAACAAAAGTTATTGATGGCCGTTTTGTACGTATCCTCACGTGGTACGATAACGAATGGGGCTTCTCAAACCGTATGTCTGATACAGCGGTTAAGATGGCGAGCCTTGGTTAAGGAATATAGAATTTGAAATCAGGCGGCTTTATAGCCGCCTTTTTTATATTGATCTTATTAAGAGAAGAAAAATGGCATTTAATCGAATTTCTGACTTTGGTGATTTGACGGGTAAACGTGCAGTAGTCCGTGTGGATTTAAACGTTCCAATGCAAGATGGTGTTGTAACCGATGATACGCGCCTTCAAGCCGTGAAGCCGACTGTTGAGGCAGTGCTGAAGGCCGGCGGTAAATGTGTTTTACTCGCGCACTTCGGTCGACCCAAAGGACAAAAAGTATCCGAAATGTCACTGAAACCCGTAGTGCCGGCACTAGCTGATGTTTTGGGCTGTGATGTGGCTTTTGCAGAATTGGGTAGTGAATTGCCTGGGACGAATGTTGTTGTGATGGAAAACACGCGTTTTGAAGCAGGTGAAGAAAAGAATGATGCCGAACTTGCCAAGCGCTATGCAGCGTTGGGTGATGTTTATATTAACGATGCCTTTTCATGTGCGCACCGCGCTCATGCATCCACAGAGGCGATTGCAAAACTACTGCCCGCAGCCGCCGGTGAAACAATGGGGGCTGAACTTGAGGCTCTGGATAACGCTCTCGGCAATCCGAAATCACCGGTTGTTGCTGTTGTAGGTGGTGCTAAGGTTTCTTCAAAACTTGCAGTGCTTGAAAACCTCGTCGCGAAAGTAGATCACCTAATTATTGGGGGCGGCATGGCGAACACCTTCCTTTATGCTGGGGGTGTTGATGTTGGTGCAAGCCTCTGTGAAAATGACCTTAAAGACACGGCGCTTGCTATCCTCGCGAGTGCAGAAAAAGCAGGATGTCAGGTACATCTGCCGAGTGATGTCGTCGTCGCTAAAGAGTTTAAAGCAAATGCAGAAAATCGCACCATTACGGCTGATGATGTAGCTTCAGATGAAATGATATTGGATGCAGGCCCCGAAACTGTAACCGCTCTCTGTGACGTTTTGGAAAATGCAAACACGCTTGTGTGGAACGGCCCAATGGGTGCCTTTGAAATGGAACCTTTTGACCGGGCGACCGTGGCACTGGCGCAAAAAGCAGCATACCTAACTGATGAAGGCTCGCTTCTTAGTGTTGCTGGTGGCGGTGATACAGTAGCCGCTCTTGCGCATGCAGGGGCAAAAGACAGCTTTACCCATATCTCTACGGCAGGTGGTGCATTCCTTGAGTGGATGGAAGGCCGTGAACTACCGGGTGTGGAAGCCCTTAAAAAGTAAGCACTTTATTGCCTCTTCGAATTGGTTTCCAAAATATGTGTGACACGGAAAAGCTCCGCAGCGAGGTTTTCTGTGTCAATCGGTTTGGGAACAAATCCTTCAATTTCATGCTTTAAACATTCTGTGCGATCTTGTTCGCTGACGTTGGCTGTGATGGCGATACTTGGTAAACGTGCTGTTTTCTCTGATAAAGTTCGAATGTTTTGGATCGTTTCATACCCGTTCATGTTTGGCATATTGATATCAAGCAAGCAAACATCAAAGAAGGGTTTGTCAGGGTAAATTAAAGTCGCTTTTACGGCTTCAATAGCTTCTGGTCCGCTATCGACGCAAGTAACAGAATGCCCCCATTTTTCGACGATACTTTGGATCAGCAGGCGGTTCACTGTGTGATCGTCAACAATTAGAATGTTAAGTTGGTTTTGTTGATGAATATTGATGTCTTTAAAGGATAGCTCCGTTTGAGGGGCTGCTTTGGTTGTTTCTATTTCTAGAGTGAATTTACTTCCTTCACCCTCGATAGACTCAATGGTCCACTGCCCATTCAATAGTGAACTCAGTTGCTTGCATATTGAAACGCCCAAGCCCAATGCATCTTCATATTGTTTGTCTTGGGGCCTGTTCAGGAAATCCTCAATTTCTGAACGTAATGATGGCTTCATGCCTATACCGCTGTCTTCAACCCAAATTGTCGCAATTGAATTATGTTCAGATTTGTCTCTTATCCCCAAGCCTACGGTGATGGTGCCATTCAATGTAAATTTAATTGCGTTACTGAGTAAATTCATCAAAATTTGACGGATAATTCTGTAATCGCTTTCTATCCAAATGGGTTCATCAGATTCGCTCTCAATCCGGATATCCAAAAAGTTTTCACTGAGTTGTTGGGTGTATGGTTCTACAATTGTTTGAACCAGAAGATTTAAGCAGAAAGGTTCGTTTATTGGTATTATTTCACCAGAATCCAACTTGGAAAACTGCATGATATCTTCGATTAAACCGAGAAGCGTGTCCGCCGACACCTTAGCAGATTGCGAGAATAGTTTGATGTCATCGGCATTGGTTGTGGGTTGGTCTATGAGTTCCAAAAAGCCAATGATATTTGTAAGCGGTGTTCGTATCTCGTGACTAATGCCAGCGAGGAACAAGGTTTTAGTACGATTTGCTTTTTCGGCTGTGTCTTTTGCTATTTTTAATTGTTTCTGTTGATTTTCGAACTGTTCTGCCATGTGGTCAAATGCCATGCTGAGTTCAGCGAACTCATCTTGACCACTCAGGTTGCTTCGAACATTTGTATTGCCATTTGCAATAGCTGCCGCACTGTCCAGCAGTGGTGTTAGTCTTTTTCTAAGTCTTAAACCTAATATTGCAACGAGGCCAGTGCCGATAATGATGAAGAATGTTGCCAAGAGTTCAGATGGGAAGGTAACAATAGACGTAATATGATCCAAGACCGTTCCATAGTCTTCAACAATGATCAGTGTCCAGCGGTTTATTGTATTGTCAGGTGTAACAAAGGTTAAACCAGCATAGGCGGCAATTAGGTCTGATTGATCGGTTACTCTATCAACCGAGATAGTGCCATACTTTGTCGTTGTATCGATTAAGTCTCTAGAGAATGCAATGCCAATATTATCAATAGTCTCTCCAACTAATCTTGAGCGGTGGGCATATTGAATGGTATTTTTTTCATCGATAACCAATATCATTTTTATGCGTTCATCAGCTGCTGCAAAAAAGATATCATAACCAATTCTGGTTTCATTTCCGCTACTAAGCAACGTATCTAATCGACCTTGGTGCGATTGCATCAATAATCGAGATTGTTTTTCAGCAAATTCGTAAGTCTCTTTTTTAGCAGCGGGGATAACGATTATATAGAATGCGAAAATCAGAATTAGCCCGCTAATAAGGAAGAGGATCGGTATCAGGGTTTTAAGAGCGAGATTCTTAAGCATATGGTTAATCCGATCCCAGTCGCTTTAATGCGGTGGTCAGGAAATCTCCCCGGATCGACGGAGGTTTTACCCCTTCACGAACAAAGCCTAAATCAATACCGTGCTGAATATTTATATCGATGATAGACTGTATGCTTGAATGATTGTTTTCAAAGGCATTTATGTTATCAGTCGGACTCCAAATTTTGACGCCATTTTTCGCCGCCACATAATCTTCTCTGTTCATCGCGCCAATAGGAAGATCATCACTAGATTTTAGAGAATTGATGTAGTTTAGTGTTTTAATCCAACCGACAATTAAATCAACAACTCGGTTTGGGTATTGTTCGATGTATTTATTTCTGACAACCAGAACATCAATAATTTCACCAGAGATTTCTGAAGAATCAAATAATTTTACGGCCCCCAGTTCAGCGACTTTCGCTCGGTCATATCCGTATATGCCAACGGCGTCCAACTCCTCAGCTTCATAAAGCTCTGCCATAATTCTATTATCGATACTATTCATAATGACATCATCAAGTGACATGCCATTGATTTCGAGAGCCCGTAAAAACATATAGCCTGTGATAGAGTCCATTTCTGCTGCTACACGTTTGCCCTTAAGATCCTTAATGGATTTATATTCTGGTTTTGCAAGGATTGCGTCAGCGCCTTCCGAACTGTCGAGCACTAAAACGATTGAAACATCTACCTCTTTCTCTGAGATTTCAATAGCTCTGGAGAGAGACATGGCTGCTGCATCAATACTGGCCCCTCTAATCGCCTGCGCTAAGGCAAGCGAGCGCGGGGTTTCAACCATATGAACAGAATTTTCAGGGTACATGTTCAAGGTCTCAGCCATGAAAAACGTATCATATCCGGGCCAGAGGTTCGCAGCGACTGTTATCGGTGGGTCTGGATGTTTGGGTGCGCATGAATTTATGGTAAACACGCACAGAACAGAAATCATGACTTGAAGATAAAATTTCATCAGCTTGATCATTAGTTCCCGCCTTTAAAATCATCGCTGGGATTAAGTTTACACGAATAACACAAATAGGGAAGCGATCATTCATTGCCTAGTTTAGCGAGTTTGTGTATCAAGACAGCGTGTTGTTATGCAGTTTGAGGCAGAGCATGTTCTGAACCCAAACTGCATATAATTAATATGGTTTTTGCGGCTGCGGCCTAATTTACAGGAATTTCTCATGAAGCCAGGTGTTGTATTCGGTGAAGATTATGCAAAGCTTGTTCAAAACTGCAAGGATGGAGGGTTTGCGCTTCCTGCGGTGAATGTAGTTGGAACAAGTTCAATTAATGCGGTTATGGAAGCTGCTGCGAAGAATAAATCTGATATTATCATTCAGTTTTCGAATAGTGGTGCTCAGTTCTATGCAGGAAAAGGCATGGAAGACAGTTTTGGTGCCAAGGTACTGGGGGCTGTGTCTGCGGCGAAACATGTTCAATTATTGGCAGAGCACTATGGTATTTGTGTTGTTCTTCATACTGACCATGCGAACCGGAAATTGGTTCCTTGGGTTGAAGCCTTAGTGGAAGAAAGCCGTAAGAACATTAATAAAGAAGGCGTGCCACTTTATAGCTCGCATATGCTCGATTTATCAGAAGAAGCTATTGATGATAATCTGGAAACCTGTGCCCGTGTTCTTAAAGACATGGACCCGCTTGGCATGAGCCTGGAAATTGAATTGGGTGTTACAGGCGGTGAAGAAGACGGCGTGGGTGCTGATGTCGGCGATGATTTTGAAAACCCCAGCCTCTACACACAGCCCGAAGATGTGTTGAAAGCCTATGATTTACTAACACCGCTTGGGCATTTCTCTGTGGCTGCATCGTTTGGTAATGTGCACGGTGTGTACAAACCGGGTAATGTTAAACTTCGCCCTGAAATCTTGAAAGCGTCACAGGACTTGGTGATTGCAGATCGCGCAACAGGTGCAAATCCGTTGAATTTTGTATTCCACGGCGGTTCCGGTTCTGAAAAAGCGAAAATTGAAGAAGCGCTTGAGTACGGTGTTTTCAAAATGAATATTGATACAGATACTCAGTTTGCTTTCTCTGAAGCTGTTGGCAAATATGTAAACGAAAATCAGGAAGCGTTTAAATGGCAGGTGCATCCTGAAACAGGTCAGCCATACAAAAAGCAATATGACCCGCGCGTTTGGCTTCGTAAATGTGAAGAGGCGATGATTGCACGCCTTGACGAAGCCTTTGTTGATCTTAAATCACGCGGGAAATCCCTTGCGGACTAGTTCGCAGACATAGGTTGAATTAAAATGGCCCCAACAAAAGAACCATGCATGCTGTATTTGATCACGCCTGAAGTGATTGAAGATGTGGATCAATATATTATTGATCTGGAAAATATTTTTAAATCAGTCGAGATCGCTTGCTTGCAACTTCGACTTAAAAATATTGACGATGAGCAGGTTTTGTTTGTCGGGGCAAAAATCCGCGATGTTTGCCACGCTCATGATGTGGCATTCATCGTAAACGACCGTGCTGATTTGGCAGAAGCCTTGGACGCAGATGCTGTTCATATAGGACAAGGCGACGGTAGCATTGACGAAGCCCGCGATATAATCGGTTTTGACCGTGATATCGGTGTGACATGCCATGATAGCATGGACCTTGCCTTTCAGGCAGGAGAGGCAGGTGCTAATTACGTGGCCTTTGGTGCCTACTATCCTAGCGAGACCAAAGCTACTGAGCATCAGGCAGATACGGAGCTGCTTCGTGTCTGGTCAGCGATCACTGAGCTTCCTTGTGTCGCTATTGGTGGCATTACAGCCGAAAATTGTGGGGAGTTGGTAAAAGCAGGTGCTGATTTTATAGCAGTGTCAGGCGCCGTTTGGAACTACCCAGGTGGTGCAGTAGAAGGGGCTAAGAAACTTCTGAGCGCGATCAGAGCGGCCGAATCTACATAAATAAAAGGCCGTCACGTAAAGCAGCCTTTTTTCAAGTGCTTCGATCAAAGACTTTTTAGCGTTTCCAAAAGAACTTCAACTTCTGGCCTGTTGCGATAGCCTTCTTCGCGAAGTTTCGCTTTTACAATACCATGTTCATCAGTGACTATAATCATGGGGTGAGGAATGCCATAGGCAAAGTGCCCCTCTTTATGCTCCTCATTCCGTATTCCAAAGGCCTCGATAATTTTTGATCCTTCATCAGAGAGAAGGGGATACGAAATCTGATATTTCACTTTAAACTTATTAAGGGCAGGTACAGCGTCATAGCTTATACCGATCAAATTGTACCCAAGTGCTTTAGCGGGTTTTGCTGCTGACTTGTTTAAGTCAATGAGTTGATTCTTACAAAACGGGCACCAGTTTGCTGAGCGATAGAAAATAAGGACCGCGCCTTTCTGACCCACCACTGTATTAAAGGATTGCTCGTTTCCTTGATCATCCTTAACAGATAGATTGTGCGGTATTTTTGAACCAATCGCGGGGCCAATGTCTTCTATTTCCGCTGACAGGCTATAAGGGTTTGCCAGAAAAAGGAAAATACCAATTAAAAAAGTTCGCATGATGTATACCTTTTGCGTGCCGTAACATATTCAAAATGTATAGCGTATCCGATATGGCATTGAATATCACATTCGCGTCAATCTACTATCTGCTCAATAGCAATAAACAAGCCCAATTCACTTACCGCACGGTATTGCACAATAAGGTTAAATCTGTTAGACCGCGCTCCAAAGTCATCAGATGACTTTCGATCTTTGATTTATGGTTCTTGCTGAGGTGTGCTCATGAAAATTGATGGAAACTCCATTCGTCCGGGTAATGTTATCGAACATAAAGGTGGTTTATGGCGTGCTGTGAAAACGCAACACACCCAACCTGGAAAGGGAGGAGCCTATCTCCAGGTGGAATTAAAGAATCTAAGGGATGGTTCAAAATTAAACGAACGTTTCCGTTCCAGTGAGAAAGTTGAGCGTGCCCGTCTTGAGCAAAAAGACTATCAATATCTTTACCAAGAAGGCGACATGTATAATTTTATGGATCAGGACACATACGAGCAAATCTCGATCTCTGAAGAAGATATCGGCGAAGACGCGGTATTTTTACAAGACGGTATGCAGGTTCAGATTGAATTTCATGAAGAGACCCCCCTTGGTGTAAGTTTACCTGAAAAAGTAACACTGGAAGTCACTGAAACTGAGCCTGTTGTTAAAGGACAGACAGCATCAAGTTCATACAAGCCAGCGTTGCTGGAAAATGGATTGCGCGTTGGTGTTCCTCCGTTTGTTAATGCTGGTGACCGTATCGTTGTTTCTACGTCTGAGCGTGAGTATGTAAGCCGCGCTGACTAATTCTAGTATTTATTCATAGACCGCAGTGCGCTGAGGCACTGCGGTTTCTTTTTGATTTTATGAAGGGAAGCCAAAATGGCCCGTCGTTCCCCCTTAATTAATGTAATGGTTTCCGCGGTTATGAAAGCAAGCCGTGGTCTTCGCCGTGATTTCGGCGAGGTTGAACATTTGCAAGTTTCTAAAAAAGGCCCAGCTGATTTTGTATCAACCGCTGACCGCAAAGCCGAGCAAATTCTGTTTGAAGAGTTGTCTACAGCACGCCCGGACTTTGGATTTATTATGGAAGAGCGCGGAGAAATTGAAGGTAGGAAACCTGATACTCGCTTTATTATTGATCCACTTGATGGCACGACGAATTTTTTACATGGATTACCTCATTTTGCGCTTACTGTTGCGGTTGAGGAGCGCGGGGAGATTGTTGCTGGCGTCACGTATGCCCCTTTAACTGAAGATTTATTCTGGGCTGAAAAAGGTCAGGGCGCTTACCTGAATGATGCACGCTTGCGTGTTGCAGGGCGGGATAAGCTAGAAACTGCACTTTTGGCAACCGGTATTCCTTTCAAAGGTAAGGAAGGTGCAGAAGAATCTGTTGCTGAAATTGAGGAGTTTATCCCAAGCGTTGCGGGCATTCGCCGTTTCGGCGCTGCTTCACTTGATTTGGCGTATGTAGCAGCGGGCCGTTTTGACGGCTTTTGGGAAGATAACCTGAATATTTGGGATATTGCTGCCGGTATTCTGCTTGTTCGTGAAGCAGGCGGTTACGTGAGTGATATTTCAGGCCGTCAGGATATGCTAAAGAACGGCTCGGTTATTGCCTCAAATGATAGGTTACATTCACCGATGGAGCGCGTTATCAAGCGTGCTCGGCGTAATCTTGCAAAGAAAACTAACGTTAGTTAATCAGCGTTTTGTACTAGAATCGAAAAAGGCCTCAGTCGTAAACTGAGGCCTTTTTATTTGTACTAATTTACACTCTATCAGGTATTGAAACGGAAAAGCATCACATCGCCGTCCGCAACGGTATAGTCCTTACCTTCAAGTCGCATTTTCCCTGCGTCTTTTGCACCTTGTTCACCACCCAATCCAACATAATCGTCATATGCAGTTGTTTCTGCGCGAATGAAGCCTTTTTCAAAGTCAGTATGAATTACCCCAGCTGCCTGAGGGGCTTTGGTGCCAGTTGTGATAGTCCAGGCTCTTGTCTCGTTAGGCCCACACGTGAAATATGTAATCAAATTGAGAAGGTCATACCCGGCTCTGATCACCCGCGCCAGTCCAGTTTGGCCCAGGCCGAGTGTTTCTAGGAATTCTGCTTTCTCTTCATCTTCGTCCAACTGAGCGATCTCTGCTTCGACGGCCGCTGAAATAATAACGCAGCCTGATCCCTGTTCTTCAGCCATTTTTTGAACAGCCTCTGAAAATTCATTGCCGGTTGCAGCGCTATCTTCGTCAACGTTACAAATATAAAGAATGGGTTTCGCAGTTAAAAGTTGAAGCATCTTTAGTGTTTTGGCTTCTTCTTCATCTGCTACTTCTACAAACCTAGCGGGTTTTCCTTCTTTGAGAACTTCAATCGCCCGCTCTACCATGGCAAGGGTTGCAATCGCTTCCTTGTCTCCTCCGCGGACGCGCCTGCCAAGGTTGTGGATACGCCCCTCGAGGCTCTCAAGGTCTGCAAGCATTAATTCGGTTTCGATCGTTTCTGCGTCGGCCACAGGATCGACACGCCCGTCCACATGGGTGATGTCGCCGTCTTCAAAACAGCGTAGTACATGGCATATGGCATCTACTTCGCGAATATTGCCCAGGAATTGGTTGCCGAGGCCTTCCCCTTTTGATGCTCCGCGTACTAGCCCTGCGATGTCTACGAATGACAATTGCGTTGCTATTACATTTTTAGATCCCGCGAGTTTCGCTAGTTCGTAAAGCCTTTCGTCCGGGACGGGAACCTGCCCAACATTCGGTTCGATGGTGCAGAAAGGATAGTTTGCCGCTGCCGCAGACGCTGTGTTCGTTAAGGCGTTAAAAAGGGTTGATTTTCCAACATTGGGTAGACCAACAATACCACATTTAAAACCCATTACTTATCTCCTTTAAGTGCGCGAAGCATTGCAGCCATCGGCCCTTCTTGCTTACTATCTTGTTTTGATTTTTTAGGCGTTATGGCTTTCGTTGGTGAAGTCTTGTTGCCTGTATGTTTTTGCGTATTTGATTTATTTGGTGACGTCGAAAGTGCAACTTCACTCATAAACCGCGGTAAATCACGCTTGGTTAGCCACGATGAATTTTGCCCTGTGGCTGATAGCATATCATCCAGAACTGTTTGTTCAGATTTTGCGAAGTCACCTAAAACATGGCCGTGTACCCGATCTTTATGCCCGGGGTGGCCAATTCCCATACGAATACGATTGTAGTCTGCGCCTATGTGCGATGTAATTGACCTAATTCCGTTATGCCCTGCGGCCCCGCCGCCAATTTTTGCTTTTATTTTACCAAAAGCCAGATCTAATTCGTCGTAGAATACAAATACATCACCGGGGCTAAGTTTGAAAAAGCGCATGGCTTCCCCAACGGATTGACCGCTGTTGTTCATGAAGGTCTGTGGCTGAAGCGCAATAATTTTCTCGTTGCCAATTCGACCTTCAAAAGTTATGGCTTGCCATTTCTTCTGACCAGCGGAAAAATTATGGCGATGAACAATATCGTCCACCGCCATAAAACCAATATTGTGTCGATTGCGTTCATATTTGCTGCCAGGGTTGCCAAGTCCGACAAAAAGCAGCATTTCAAACTCCTTCGACTATACGAGATATTAACTCGAAATTATTCAGCAGTCTCTTCTGATGCTTCTGCTTCATCGTCTGATGCTGCATTCTCAGCAGACTTAAGTCCACTTGGAGCAACGATCGCACAGATTGTGAAGTCACGATCTGTAATCGTTGGTTCGCAGCCTTTTGGAAGCGTAACATCAGAAATCTTAGCTGCTTCACCGAGTTCAAGTTCTGCTACAGAAACTTCGATAAACTCAGGAATTGCGTCCGCAGGAACGTTTAGCTCGATATCGTGACGTGTGTGATTAATTACACCACCGCGCTTGAGGCCAGGTGAAACTTCTTCGCCAGTTACACGAACAGGAACTGACATTACAACAGTAGCACCTTTACCAAGGCGCAAGAAGTCAATGTGCATCGGTGCGTCAGACACAGGATGCAATTGCAGATCACGTGGAAGTACTGTTGCTTTTTTCTTGCCGACTTTAATCTCAAAAGTATGAGACATAAAACCGCCACGGTTTAGAAGACGAATAACTTCATTCTGTGGAATTTGAATAGCTTCTGGTTCTTTGTTATCACCGTAAATAACAGCAGGGACTTGACCAGCACGACGTGCTGCACGAGAGGCTCCCTTGCCAACTCGTTCACGCGGTTCAGCCGCGATAGTGATGACTTTGGCCATCTGATTTCTCCAATATTTTTATTCGGTCATAAAGTAATTTTATGTCCGACCGTCACTTCCTCCAGGGATGCAAGGACGGATTAGCTTGAAGCCTATGCATTCAAGGTTGGCGGGGTGTACCCTTTTTTCATGGATAATGCAAGGCTGAATCGGCTTAAAAACTACGTAAAAACGCTATTTCTAAGGCTTCTTGGCCGGAGGATATTAATTAGGCAAGTATTTTATTTTTGTTCATGTCAGGTTCAATCTAATGTTATATTCTGCGATTATAAAATGTGTTGGGTGTGAATCGTAAAGAGGAGACTTAAATGTTTAAGAATATAGTCAAATTCCGAAAGGTTGTTTCTGCAGCGGTTATACCTGTAATGCTCGGGCTTTCTGGTACAGCATTTGCTGAGTCAGATATCATTGAATTGAGTTTCTCAAAATATTTGGCGAAACGAATGGATCGTATATCCGCTATTGATAAGCAGCGGGAAGAAGTCTTCAGAGATTTTCGCAGAGATGGTTCACGTCAGGCACAACGCCCACGGGACCGTTTGAATAATAGCAGATTCTTCCAGACTGAATGGGCAAATGAAAGGTTAATTCCTAATCTTGATGATTATTCGGTACCTGCTCTCATAGAAGAAATGATGAAACGGGGGATTGAAGAAGCCAGTCCTGACGGCTTCAATGGTAGAATTGTTCTTGATATTACCGAGTTAAGGATTGCTAATTTTCCCCTTGCCGCGATTAATTCCTTCAATAGTCGCATGAAAGGCGTTGTTAAGCATTATGACGAGAACAATAATTTAATCGCTGAGCATAAAGTTTGGACAGCATTGGTGCCTAAATTTACGGCAGGCCGTAATTACCAAGGCCGTGATTATGCTTATTTAACGACGTCAGGCACTACACGAGTGGGCCCTGTTGCTGCGGAATTTACCGCAAAAGCCTTAGAGAAGATTTTCCCAGATTATGATGCGCCTGATCTTGTCTTTCTAACACCAGCGGATTTAGGAATCTAAATCTATCGGCTAAAATATGAAAAAGTCTCAGATGGGTTTCTGAGACTTTTAATTTTGTTTCATTATGTCTTAATCAAACAGGCTTGAAACGCTTGTTTCGTGTGCGATGCGGTTCATGGCTTCTGCAAGTAATGGTGCGACAGTAACCACACGAATTTTAGAGTTCGCATGAACACCTTCAGTAGGTTTAATGCTGTCAGTTATAACAACTTCATCCATTACACTGTTTTCTATGCGTTCTAATGCTGGGCCTGATAATACACCGTGAGCCACGTATGCCGAAACGGATTTGGCACCAGCGTCTTTGAGGGCTTTTGCTGCATTGCATAGTGTACCAGCACTATCAACTATGTCATCAACAAGTACGCAGTCCGTACCTTCAACTTCACCAACCAAGTGCATCACTTCGGAAACGCCAGCGCGCTCGCGCCGTTTATCGATGATTGCGATGGGAGCATCCATGCGTTTTGCATACGCACGTGCACGAACCACACCACCAACATCTGGCGAAACGATTGTTGTTTCACGGTTTGTGTACTTTTCTTTCATGTCGCGAACAAGCACAGGCATGGCATACAAATTGTCTGTTGGGATATCAAAGAAACCCTGTATTTGACCAGCGTGAAGGTCCATTGTGAGGACCCTGTTCGCGCCTGCTGTTGTAATAAGGTTTGCAACAAGCTTTGCTGAAATTGGTGTTCTTGGTCCAGGCTTTCTGTCTTGGCGCGCGTATCCAAAATACGGGATAACGGCGGTAATACGCCTCGCGGAAGCACGTTTTAAGGCGTCAATCGCGACCAGCAGTTCCATCATATGGTCATTCGCTGGGAAGTTCGTTGGCTGAACAATGAAAACATCTTCGCCGCGAACATTTTCATGAATTTCTACAAAGACTTCCTGATCTGAGAAACGTTTGATAGCTGCTTTTGTGAGTGGCATATTAAGATATGCAGCGATAGCCTCGGCAAGCTCGGTGTTAGAGTTACCAGATAAAATCTTCATTCCCATAAGGTCGCCTCCCTGTGGCAGGAAATGTTGAGGTTTGAATATGGGGCTCGTTTATCAGGGCCAACCTGTTCTGTAAAGTTATCCGTAATAATTCTGCAAACTTCCTCACGAAGGTGTGTTTTTATCGATGATAAAGCTACTCAAAATCGCACAAAATATAGAATCGTCTACTTTTAAGGGTGGGGAAGTGTGATGGCAGACATTTGCCGACCATAATCTGATTCGTTTTTATGAGTTGTCCTGCGATATGAGAAATGATTCTGGCTGGTATATGTATCTGTAGTGGATGAATAGATTGATTGAAGGCCGGTTTCGCGAAGCTGCCATTTTACAAACTCAGGTAAATTGAACTGAAAATGGTCGTTATCACATCCACTATGAAAAAATTTATTGTAGGCTTCATTGTGTTCTAAGAACTTATCTCTAAATGGCTGCGTCACTTCATAGCTAGGTTGATGAATTGTTGGGCCTATTGCCGCTGTTATGGTTTCCAATTGTGCACCCAGTGACAACATCTGATTGATCGTAGCTTGTAAAACCCCGGATAGTGCTCCTTTCCACCCTGCATGTGCGGCTCCAATTACTTTATTCTTTTTATCTGCGAACAGCACCGGTGTGCAGTCGGCGGTTAAAATTCCGAGCACAAGGCCCGGGGTGTTTGTAACCATTGCATCAGCTTCTGGGCGATTTTCCTTCCAATCGCTGTTGGCACGAACAGTGATATTACTATGGACTTGGTAAAGGCTTAAAACGGGTGTCGTTTTATCACCTGTTAAGGCTTCAGCGACTAAAGCGCGATTAGTGATAATACGCTCCGGAATATCATTAGACCCGGGGCCGCAGTTCAAACTTTTATATATGCCTTCAGAAACACCACCATTATTGGAAAAAAAGCCATGAGGGTAATCAATAGCGTTCGAATATTCGAGTTGGCATGTCTTGATTTTTTTTGTATTCAGCATGACTTTGTCTTTATTGGATGGCTCGTTGACCTATAACTGTTAGATGGCAGTTTTTAGCCATTCTTTGTACTTTTTAGCGTCTCGGCGCTGTGTAATCTGTGAACCGATCATGTTCCATAATGGTGGCCAAATTGGGTCCGGGTTTTTACCTGCTGAAATTCGCTGTATCTGACTTTTGGCCCAAGCCATTTCTGATACACTTTCAAATGCGGGCTTTGACATTTTAATATCTTTGGTTCGTACCTTGTCAATTTGGTTTTCAACTAACTTTTGCGCTACATTTGGATCGCAAGCAAACGGCTTGCCCATCCCAATAATGTCGAGTGCGCCAGTTTCAAGCGCCTCGTCCATAATGCCTTTGCTTCTGAAACCACCTGTCACCATGATAGGTATGGTTGTTATTGCTTTTATTTTTGTTGCAAACTCTAGGAAATAAGCTTCGCGGGCGAGCGTAGACTCGCTCGTGGGTGTTTTACCAGACATGGCTGGGGCTTCATAAGTGCCGCCAGATATTTCAAGAAGGTCTAATTTTTCCACATTCAGCATTTTGATAACGGTCTCTGCATCTTCTTCTGTAAAGCCACCACGTTGGAAATCTGCACTATTTAGCTTTAGACCAATACTGAACTTATCACCTGTCGCGTCTTTAACGCTTTTGATGATTTCCATAAGAAAACGGGCTCTGTTTTCAATAGAACCACCCCATTCGTCCGTACGTTGATTGGTTATTGGAGATAGAAATTGACTGATCAAATACCCATGTGCACCGTGAATTTGCACCCCGTCAAAGCCTGCTTTATCCAGTATAGATGCTGTTTTACCAAAGCGTTCGATCAAATCGTTTATTTCGTCACTACTCAGTTCGCGAGGAATGGCAAACATGCCGCGCGCTCCGGGAATGTTAACACCGACGGCAGACGGGGCAACTGGTTCATCGTCCATATTGGCAAAAACCTGTCGCCCGGGATGGCTAATTTGTGCCCATAGTTGATTGCCGCCAATGGTTCCGGCATTTGCCCATGCCTTCAGCCCTTCAATATGCCTGTCGTCTTCTACGATAACATTGTTGGGTCCTGTAAGCGCTTTACGGTCGACCATGATGTTTCCAGTTATCAGAAGGCCTGGTTTGCCTTCTGACCAGCGTTTGTATAAGTTTATCAAACGGTCACTTGGACCATGATCTGGGGCACACAGGCTTTCTTCCATCGCAGCCTTTGCTACCCTGTTTGGGAAGCTTGAGCCGTTGGGTAGGTTGAATACGGAAGACAAGGATGTGGCCGCCATAATAATATCTCCTGATTGAATATATTGGTGAAATTACATCAGCGGTCTTTAATTACAAGTCGGCATGGATTATAAAAATGTATAGTGTCTATTCAAATTTGATATGATTAAGCAGAAGTACTTTGAAAAGCTGTCCCATCTGATCTGGCGCTGTCAGTCGAACAAGCTCACCTAAAATCTTCTTTTGCAAGTCTTCCGGGGCATCCTTCGCCAAATTTTGTGCCCGTTCACCAATTCCTGCCTGCATTAGAAATGCGCCTTGTTCAAAGGCCCCATTCACTTTTACTCCAATCTCTTTCGCCACATTCGCTAGCTGGTCAAACGCAACATGAGCGGTTAAATCTGCGCTGCCCGGGTTTTCTAGTGTGGGCACATATGTATGATGCTTTAGAGCTTGAAACGTATCGCCGCCAGTTGACTGAATATATCCATAGTCGATAATAATAGCGCTTCCGCCGTATTTTTTGATCCGCTCGGATACTATACCAGTGATGGATAATGCGGCGGGACAAACCTCATAAATTGAGCCATTTTCTTTTGCTTTGAACGATGACGGAACCAGCGAAAATTGTGGTCCGGGATTGGATAATACATATTCTAACGCACCGTTCTTTGTAGCGACCATGCGTTCAAACCAAATACCATCTTTCTTTTCAAACTGATGGATTGGCAGGGCATCAAAAAATTCATTGGCGACAATCAGGGAAAACCCCTCTGGTACGTCATGAATTTGATCATGCCAATTGGCATCAGGAACCTTTTCCTTTTGTAAGGTTTTTAATTGTTTGCTGGTTTCAACAAAATGTATGTCTATTGCTTCATGAAAATTGGGCACCATTTTCGTAGCGCGCAAAATGTCAGCCATCAAAGTCCCTCGGCCGGGGCCGAGTTCGATGAGCATAGTATTTTTTGGGCTGCCGGCTAATAACCATTTTTCGGCAAGCTTGAGGCCAATAATCTCGCCGAACATCTGGCTGATTTCAGGGGCCGTTGTAAAGTCGCCTTTTTCGCCAAAAACAACCTGTTGCTGATAATAGCCAAATTCCGGATCCATCAGGCATTCGCGCATATAATCTGCGATAGAAATCGGACCTAATGCAGCGATGCGCCTTTCTAACTTGTCCTGAAGTGAGCGTTGAGCAGACATAGGGTTATGGCTTGGTTCTTGTTTTGCTGTGGTTCATGCCTTTATGGATCAACCATGCAGCCAGAAGGAACATAGGCACGGATAGCATCTGGCCGCGCGAAATGCCCGCTATTAATCCAATATGGCTATCTGGTTCGCGGAAGAATTCAACAGTGATACGCGCAAGCCCATATCCTATGAAAAAGAGACCTGCGATCACCCCCGGGCTCTTTTTGGGAAGATTGGTTCTGTGATATAAAATTTGCAAAATAATGAATAATAGCAGCCCTTCCCCGAAGGCTTCATATAGTTGGCTTGGATGGCGCGCTAGCTGTGACGGGTCATCAGGGAACACCATCGCCCACGGTACATCCGTTGCTCTGCCCCAAAGTTCGCCATTAATAAAGTTTGCTATCCTTCCACACAGCAACCCAATCGGGCTTACAATCGCGACGAGATCAGCTACCCGCATTAAATTCAGCTTGTTTTTTCGCGCGATGAAAATCACGGCTAAAACAACACCGATTAATCCACCATGGAAAGACATTCCCCCATCGGCAAAGCGGAAAACAAGCAACGGGTCGTTAAAAAACTTTCCTTCACCGTAGAAGAGGACATAACCCAAACGTCCGCCTGCGATAATGCCGATTGTAGCCCAGAAAATCATGTCATCCAGATGATCTTTTGACATAGGTGCGCCTGGTTTTTTGACAATTCGGCCCATGTACCAGCCAGCAAAAAGCAAACCCGCAAGATACGAAAGCGAATACCATCTGATAGCAAGCTCACCAACCAAAGGTACTTCCCCGAAACTTATAATGACGGGGTCAATATTAGGGAAAGGGATGGTTGTAGATATGGCGCTGAATGTTGCTGCGAAAATATCGATCATCAAAAATCCATATGTTGATTTCAAGACAAGGTGTTTGAACTTTATGCGAGTTTTAGTGGAAGAGATAGATTATGTATATATTCTTTAGGAAACAATCCTTCATATTGCGGTGAGGCACTCTGTAGCATTGAAAATATGGTGATTATCTATCATATAAGGTTCAACTATTACCAATTTGAGCAGAAGTTAGGATAAAGCATGCAAACCAACAACAAAATCATGGATGATATCGCCAAGCTTGCAACGGGTGCGGCCGGTACGCTGCACGGCGTTAAAAACGAGATGGAAGGCCAGTTTCGTGCATGGTTTGAAAAGCAGATTGCAGGTATGGACCTTGTGAGCCGTGAAGAATTTGAAACGGTGCGTGCGATGGCAGAGAAAGCTCGGCTTGAAAATGATGCCCTTCGCGCAGAAATCGAAGCGCTGAAAAACGAGAAATAGCAGCTTAATTATAAGGGTTGTCTGTTTGTTGATGATTATCGCTCAGTCACCACGATAAAATCGAGGTTTATGACAAAATTATAACAAATATGGCTGTTTGTTAATATTTTCTTGCATCAATTCTTAACTAATGGCACCCTATATTTAGTGTTCATAAAAATATAGGAAGCTATATATCGTGCTTCTGACGCGACATATATGAGTCACTAACCGGCTAACTGATCTGCCGGTTTGATTGGCCGGCGGGTCCCACCTCTAAGGGGAAAATGGGATGACGACACTTAATACGGCCCACAGCGAAACATATTCACCTAACCCTGTCGATATTGCGGAAGAGCTTGCTGGCGTTAATGATTGGCAACTTGAGCGGCAAAATGATGATGAGCTTACGCTTTTTATCGGCGGCCAATATACAGACTTTCAATTTCGGTTAATGTGGCGCGAAGAATATAAAACGTTGCAGTTTGCTTGTTTGTTTGACCTAAAAGTCCCTAAAGGACGCGATAAAGATATTTATAAAACCCTTGGGCTTTTGAATGAAAGATTATGGATCGGCCATTTTGAGTTTTGGGAAGACGAGGCCATTTTACTGTTCCGGCATGCGAGTTTAGCAAATGATCCGATGCTGGGACATTTTGGCGAAGAGCATTTGGCTGCGATGGTAGAAACAGCCATTAGTGAGTGTGAACGATTTTACCCTGTGTTTCAATTTGTTATGTGGGGCGGGCAATCACCTGAAGAGGCTATTGAGGCAGCAATGCTTGACTGTGTTGGTTCAGCCTAAAGCAATTACTATAACCTATGAATATCCCTTAATTAGGCGCGGCGACTATGCTGCGCCTTTTGCTTTTGATTAATTCAGAAATAGATTAAACATAGGGCAAATTATAGACGTTTATTTTTACTCGGCTTGAAGAATAGGATTTCATGATGAAAACACTCTTTTCCGCAGATGCGCCATTGGTTTTGCTTGGTTGCGGTAACATGGGCGGTGCTCTTTTGGATGGATGGTTGAAAAGCGGACTTCAGGCTGATGCTGTATACATAATTGACCCTGCACTTACGGAAAAAGCTAACCGGGCTGAGATGTTTCAGGCATTTCCTGAAGCAAACATTATTGCCCGTGCTGATGACTTGCCTGCGACTATTCATGTGAAGGCAATTTTGGTTGCGATCAAGCCTCAGATGATGGCAACGGTTTTACCCTCAGTAAAGCCAGCGTTAAATAGTGACACTTTGCTGCTTTCTGTGGCTGCGGGAACAACGATTGCAAATTTTGAAACCTATCTGGGATCAGGGATCAAGATGATACGGACGATGCCCAATACCCCTGCCGCGGTTGGTAAAGGCATAACAGGCTTAGTCGCCAGTTCAAATGTGACAGATGATGAAAAACACGTTGCTGAATTACTAATGCAGGCGGCTGGAGAAACTGTGTGGGTAGAAAACGAGGCGTTGATTAATGTTGTCACGGCAGTTTCTGGTAGTGGGCCAGCTTATGTGTTTCATTTGATTGAATGTTTGGCAGCCGCTGCGGAAAACGAAGGCTTGCCTGCGGACGTGGCTGAAGAACTCGCTCGGCATACGATTGTGGGAGCAGGCGCTTTGCTGGAAAATGAGCCGTTAACAAGCGCAGGTGTTCTCCGCGAACGTGTAACTAGCCCAAATGGGACGACAGCCGCAGGGCTTGATGCGTTGATGGGAGTTGATTGTGGATTGGGTGGCCTCATTCGGGAGACAGTCAGAGCAGCGCGGAAACGGGGTGAAGAACTAGGTGGCTAACCCAGAACCAACTCGTTATTCCCATGTAAAAGAAAAAAGCCCCGAAATAAATTCGGGGCAAAATAGTTAGTCAACTTTTAGGGAGGTAGTATCTCTTCCAAAGAGAAACTAAAGGGCCGGCTCCCGAAAGGGGAAGTGGGGAGGGGAGGGTATCCGAGAACCGGCCTTTATGACGTATAACCGTCAAAGCAGTTTGCTGCGTTGCAGCGTGTGAAAAGGGTTATACGCAAAATCGCATCTATGTAGAACCCATTTAATTTTCTTACCAGCTATGCATTTTTTGCATATCTCGTTGTTTTTGATAATTTATAACTGACTAGCTTTTGTTTCGTTAACTCTATTGTTTTCAATGCTTTAGATGTCAAACTTGTTAATTTCAGGTATAAATAAATTATGGCATGCTATAACTTACTTGAATATTCGAACTTTGGTTCCCTGTAAAAGGTCAATAATTATGTTTTTAAAATTCCGTGCCAATGTGTTTGTTGCTGTAATTTTACTTTTGAATATTTTCCCCTCATTGAGCACGGCTCAAGATGCGTCAGAATCATTACAAAGTTCAATTGAGCCGGATGAAAATGGTTTCATTGATTATGAAGCCCTAATGTTTGAGGCTGCGGATGACCGTGATGGTATAAACCCGGTTTTTGAGGAAGCGCTGAAAGCAGGCTATATAGATGCCTTATGGCATTGGGGCCAAATTGGCACACCCGGGTCATGTCAAAAACTCGCTCGATATCTCAACCATAACCAAAATGATGTTAAACTCTATGCTGCAAGTGGAGCCGCCATGTGTATGGAGAATATCTCTACACCGGCGCTTGTGCTGCAGATCAATCGTGAGCGAGACCCCTTGATCAAAGGCGAACTCTATCGAGCTCTTGGTTATACCGGCCGTGTTGATGTTCGTTCCATTCTTATTAACGCGATATCCAGCGAAAAAAAGACTGAGGCCTTAGAAGGTGCGCTCGAAGGCTTGATGCAGAATATTGTATATGCCGGCGTAAAGGCAGGCGACCTACCAAATCTGGATTATCAAAAACTGATCAAACTTACATATGGTAAAAACGCAGAAACAACAGCGTTAAGAGCAGCGTATCTTTTGACACGTATGAATGAATTAGAGGCCTTTCTGACATTTTCGGACTTCGAAAGCGCCTTTGATAAAGCTGAATATGAGAGCGTGAAATTATTATTACTTCGTGCGATTGGGCGCGTGAACTTAGGAGCTGGAAAGGTTGATTTTCTATTGTCTCAACTGTCCGGCAATAACCCTAAATATCGTCAGGAAGCCATTGCAGGCTTGGGCGCATTGGATGATGTTGCTGCAACAACGGCCTTATTAGCGATAGTAAAGGACAAGGAACGTGCTACGCACGAGAGGCAAGCTGCGATTGCTGCCTTGAATGTAAAGGTGTTGAAGGAAGCTGACCTTAAATCACAGTATGCATCTCTATTAAAATCCTTACTTTTGGAAGATAACGACTGGATCAATACACAGGCGATGCGGGGCCTTGTCGCTTTGGATAAGGCAAAGGGCGAGGCGCTTGCATTCGATTGGCTTTCTTCAGACAATTATTATTATGCGTTTCATGCTATGGCCCGCCTTGCAGCAAGCGAAGAAGGACGTAACTTGTTGAAAGATTTTGCGGATAAAAGTGATAACTTCGTCCGCGCGCGCGAGGCGAGGATAGCTATTGACCCTTCGATCGAAGCACGCACTGTTGCCAAAGCATCGCCGGATTATAAAGATGCCTTGAAAAGTCAAAGCCGTTTAACGATGAAAACGACACGCGGCGACATTATCATGGATACGCACCCAACTGCACCGTTTACAAGCCATAATTTTGTGACGCTTGCAAAGCAAGGAAAGATGGATGGCATGTTGTGGCATCGTGTTATCCCTAATTTTGTCGCACAGGCAGGACAGAAAGAAGATCAAAGTCTCTATGAATGGGGCAGTATTCGGGAAGAATGGGCGGCCGGCACACATTCAATTGGAAGTGTTGGGGTGGCAACAGCCGGTAAAGACACTGGTGGTACGCAGTTTTTCATCAATACGCACCGTAATCTTCATCTCGATGGGCGGTACACTGTATTTGCGCATGTTGTTGAAGGCATGGACATTGTCTACGCCTTGCAGGAAGGTGATCAAATTTTGAGCGTTCTTGTGGAACCTATCCCTGAAGAACAAAATTGAGCGCTACTTTAAACGGGCACTCCTGATTTTCTTGAATGGCCTCTTTTTGTCGTTAGCATCATGAATAATGATGAAAATGCGGGATATCTGTGTGTCACCATCCACATATCTGAGTGTGGCGTGCAGAGTTTCCATGCCATACAGAAGGCGAAACTCTTGTCGGTCATTTGCGTCTGGGGAAGTTTGGAGGTTGGTGTTTAGTATTTTTTTGCCTCCAAAATTTCTGTTGGTGATATAAAAGCTGCCAATATCCTTTTTTTTCTTCTTGAGGCCAAAATCAACCCGGACAGATTTGTCCTTGGATAGAAGGTGTTTCTCATTCCTAACCAGAATTTCAAGGCCCATCACACGTGCTTCGGGGTGTTTTGAAACATCGAATGTTGTAGAAATTGTTTTATGCTTTTTATTAAGGTCAGCGCCGATTATGGGAACTGTTAGAATGTAAAGTGCGCATAGAAATAAAATTGGTAATCTTAACATCCTCGCCTCATTCACAATTAGTATTTAAATTTGACACTTGCGATTGTCCTGCTTCCTTTTACAATATACGAAACATTGGAGATATAAATGCTTTATCTGGTTGCTCTTATTCTGCCGCCACTTGCTTTATTACTGTGTGGCAAACCTTTTCAAGCCATTATTAGTGCGGTGATTTGGATCTTAGCTTGGATTTTTGCTATTTTTGCAGGCCTTGGCTTTTTTATGTGGATCGTTCTTGCTGTGTGGGCAGTACTGGTCGTTCGAGATCGAAATACCCGTAAAATGATGGAAGAATTACAGGCACGGCACTAGAGGTATAATATTACCCCTAGCACTGCGGCATTTTCATAGCATTCAATTCAGTGATAGCTGAGTTATGGTCCGTTGAAGTGATCCTGAACAGAATATTGGTTATGTCTTTTGCAGGACAATAGTTTGCTTCGATTGCAATGAGTAATTCGACCGGATTGTTCTTGTTGAAAGGGTCGAGCCAATCCCCTTGGAAAAGGATTTTATCCTTCTGACGTTCAAGGAACTTGTATGTGAATTGATTGGCCTTGTTTTGTTTTTTGTCGGTGTTACTAACGGCCAAATATAGCCCGCGGTAATATTGATTTAAAAACGTTGAATAGTCACTGGGGGTAAAAGCCTGCTTTTCCTTTATGTGCCATAGAAAAATGTAATTGAAATAGTCAGAAGCCTTAGGTTTAAACATGCCGGGTGCGAAATGAACTTCCTCCGTTCCGGAAAGTTTAATCTCAGGTGCAAATTCCAGCGGAAATGCGAACACTTCTTTGCGCCAATTATCGGGAACGTTTAAAATAAGATTGTCTTCAGCCAAAAGATTACTGGACAAAGTGATCAGCAGAATGATTGTGCAAATCTTTTTCATAAGTTGCCCTATAGAATATTACTTTCCGCTCTGATTTGGCGAACCATGAAATCCCTGAAGAGTGCCACCCTCAGCGACCCTCTGAGTTCTGGAGGATAACAATAATAGCTATTGAAAGGTGTCCCTTCAATATCGGGTAAAACGCGCATAAGTTTCTGCCGGTTATGGACTAGATAATCGGGCAATACGGCGATACCAATCCCGGCTTCAACGGCATGCATCACAGCATACAGGTTGTCAACTTGAAGGCGTGGTTTTCTTTTTTGCTTGGGATTACCTATATCATAGAGCCATTGCATGCTTTTCAATACGGGGGAATTGGCATTACTTAGCGTGATTAAATCATGATGATCTAGATCATCAGGTGTAACTGGTGTACCGCGTTGATCCAGATACTCGGGGCTGGCATAAATATGGGTGTGGAAACTTGCCAGTGGACGTTGAATTAAATCAGCCTGCTCAGGATCGTGCAAACGAATGGCAACATCGGCCTCACCCGCGGCTAAGTCAAGATCACGATCATCAAGAATAAGTTGAATATCAATTTCGGGATATTCATCCATGAATTGTTTCAGATGAGGGGATAGCCAAACAGAGCCAAAGGTAACCATTGTTGTTACACGAAGTAATCCAGTTGGCCTTTTTTTCGACTCCAGCAGGTTGCGTTCTGTCTCTTCGATTTTGTGGACAACTTCACGTGCCATATTGTGAAGTTCTTGTCCTTCATGCGTCAAAACTAGCCCGCGGGCATGGCGCGTGAAAAGTGAAACATTCAGGCTTTCTTCCAATGCCCGAATTTGTCTTGAAATTGCTGATTGGCTGCTGTTCAAACGGTTTGCAGCATTTGTAAAGCTTCCGCTTTCCGCAACAGTATGAAAAATACGTAGCCTATCCCAGTCCATAACCTGTTCTCGCTCTACTGTATCTAGAAATAATTCGATGATCTTAAGGATTTTGTGAGAATTTGGAAGTTATATTCAGCGAAACTTTGGTGAGTATGGCATGGATGGTAATAACGAAGATATTCTTAAAAGGACGGTACAGGCGCTTGGTCGTCATGTACCTGGACTGTCTGTTGAGGCTGCATCGATTTTTCTCCTGCTAAGTAGCGATGATCAGGAAAACGGATATTCCTTGTCGCAAGCGCTTGGTTTTGCGGCAGTTCGTGTCGATACGGCACTCGCTGAATTAATGCAGAAAAGTTTGGTTGAAGTTGTTGATACAGACTTGATCCCTCAATTGGTAACATTGACTGAGCAGGGATATACGGTTCAGGCTCTTGTAAATGATGCAGTTGTACACTGAACAGGTTTGCAAATAAAAAGCCCGCACGGGTTGGTGCGGACTTAATTCTTTTGAATACTAATTTGCTGTTTATTCAGCGGCTAAAGCGTGCTCTAATTCAGCGATATATTTTTCTGCTTCAAGCGCCGCCATACATCCCATGCCTGCCGCGGTAACGGCCTGACGATAGACTTTGTCGGTCACATCACCTGCTGCATAGACACCAGGAATATCTGTTTGCGTGCTATCCGGCTTCTTAAAAAGGTAACCTTCTTCATCCATCGGCAATTGATCTTTGAAAATACCAGTGGTTGGAGTATGGCCAATAGCAACAAAAACGCCGTGAACTTCAAGGTCTTCGGTACCGCCAGTTTTAACGTTTTTAAGGCGTACACCAGTTACACCGAGAGGCTCTTCTGTGCCCAGGACTTCATCCAGAACAGTATCCCATTTCACTGTGATATTCTCTGTTTTAAACAGGCGTTCCTGAAGAATTTTTTCAGACCGTAATTCGTCGCGGCGATGAATGAGTGTGACTGATTTACAAATGTTTGAGAGGTACAGCGCTTCTTCAACAGCAGTATTGCCGCCACCAATTACGACAACATCTTTGCCGCGGTAAAAGAAACCATCACATGTGGCACATGCAGACACGCCGTATCCGTTGAATTTTTCTTCAGATGGAATGCCTAGCCATTTCGCCTGTGCACCAGTTGCAATAACGATTGTGTCGGCTGTGTAAACTGTACCACTATCGCCAACAGCACGCTTCGGAGTTGCCTTCAAATCAACTTCGTTGATCAGGTCATAGATAATTTCAGTTCCAACATTTTCGGCTTGCTGGCGCATAGCTTCCATTAACTCTGGACCTTGAACGGCATCAGCGAAGCCAGGATAGTTTTCTACGTCTGTCGTTATTGTCAGCTGACCCCCAGCTTGCATGCCTGTTACAATCATGGGCGAAATATTTGCACGGGCAGCATAAATTGCAGCAGTATAGCCTGCAGGGCCAGAGCCGATGATAAGCATTTTAGTATGTTTGGTGTCAGTCATTCTTAATATCCGTTGAGCACTAGGTGCGCTTCATAAATTACTATTGATATTTACATAGCGTTCTGGTGCAAAAAAGCAATGTCCATCATTAGACGCCGCAATGGATTGTTTCGATCATAATAATCGGAAAAACCGAATAAAAGATGAAGGCTTTCAAACTGATCAGTAATGTTTGAAGTTTCTTAGCCGTTATTAAAGGCTAATGATGATCATACATATAGGCGGTAATACTATATTCTTTTGTTTTCAGATTTATTCTTGGCGCAAACAGAAGGTTTAGAGCGGGGTGCAAGGTAATGTCCACACCGTGCACCTGTTGCTGGTCGACAGGTGAATATGAGCCAGCCGGTTTTAACTGCCACAGGCGAGGATCATTTAAAAGTGACAGTATCAGCGCGCCGTTTTTGTTGATGGTGATGCCATCGATATTGTTTATTTCGCTGTTTTCGGCGGCCAGTAGACCCAGGTGAGTCCCCGTTTCTAGCTGCCATGCATGGAGTGCGTCACCACCCGAGATTAAAATGTTATTGGTCGCCAATAGTCCGTTTGCATTTCTTAAAGCACGGGCATCATGGATGAAAACAGATAATTGACCATCTATGAGCTTGTATATGGTGGCTGAGTTGCTGGCGGAAACATAGATTGTTTCGTTAGGCCCGATGGTAACGTCATTAAGACCCGGGTTTTCGTCGGATGTTTGATATTCTGCGAGTATGTCACCCGATGTTGCATCTGCAACCTTAAGTGTGTCGATATCTGCAAAATATAATTTGCCATCATGAAAGATGATGCCGGTTGGACCATTCAGGCCGGTAAGCCAGTTTGCTTCAAAATTACTTCCATCAGCATCAAGCCGGGAAATATATCCTAAACCGTTTTTGCTATAACCATGAACATTCGTTACGAAAAGTTTGTTGCTGATAGGGTCATATGCGACGGATTCTGGCTCATATAGGCCATTTGAGATTGACCAAAGTTCATGAAGGCGTTGCTTTTGCTGACTCGCTAAATTGTCTTGCGCGTTTATGTTGGTACTCGCAGTCACAAGCAAAAAGATGAAAAATAATACAGGTTTCATTCAAGCCTCCATCTTTCGGACAAATACACCATAGTGAAATTTCAACCTGGCTGCAAAAAACAGATAAAATTGTATATGCGTTTTATAAAACCGTTTGATAGGGTTAACCTATTCGGTGAAAAAGTAACTAAGGAATTAAGGGGGCGATACAATGATAACATTATATTGGTGTCCGCAAACCCGTGCAGCGCGCGCGATGTGGATGTTGGAAGAATTAGGCGTGGATTATGATTTGAAGATAATCGATATCCGTGATGAAAAAGCGAAAGTGGATTCCGGTTTCCTTCAGGCCAGCCCAATGGGCAAAGTCCCGGCCCTAAATGATGGGGAAGCAGTGTTGGCAGATAGCGCTGCAATATGCCTGTATCTCGCTGATAAATATCCTGAAAAGGCCTTGGCTCCCAGTGTTGACGACCCATTACGTGCGCAATATTTATATTGGATGGTTTATGTGCCAGGTGTCATTGAGCCAGCAATGGCAGAGAAGTTTTCCAATATACCACCCAATAAGGTTTCTCATGGATGGGGTGATTTTGACACGATGATTTCGGTCCTGGAAAATGCTTTGGACGGTGAAGATAAGGGGCCTTGGTTACTTGGCGATAAATTTAGTGCCGCTGATGTTATGGTTGGGTCAACGGCTAATTTCCTGAGAATGTTCAATATTTTACCCGATAGCCAAATTATCAATGATTATATCGACCGGTGCCTGACGCGCCCTGCATTTGAACGCGCGCTCGCGAAAGATGCTGAACACGCACTTCCATCTTGATTGCGTATATTTAAAAGAAAAGGCCTCCGAGGAGGCCTGAAAGTGAAACATATACTGGTAATTAACGACAGTTAGTTATGCCGTTGCAACGATTGAGTCAGGGCGGGTTTGTGCGCTAACTTCGCTTGCAGCAATATATTTGGTTGGGTCTTGAATATTCATCATTTGGCGAATTTCGCTCAGTGGCACTGCCATAAGGTTTTCCCAGTCCTGGCCGGGCAACCAAGCTGCTTGGCGGCCATGTTTGAAGGCTTGCATGACTGCACCCAAAACACCGTGGCCTTTAAATTTTTTGGAGAGATCAAAAGCACCCATTAACGCAATTGCAGCGAAACCAAGGCTTTTTGTCTGCGAATATGAAAAAGCAACCACACAAAACTCGCCCAGTCCATCGCGGCCATAGCCTGTGATCACGTGCCAGAGGTCATGCATTTCACGGGTGCGCATTGCGTAGCGCTCGAAATTTTCATCTTGAAAATGGCTGAAACTATCGTCGCTTGCGTCAACTAACCCTTCAGCGGTGATATTCTCTGTGATCATAAAGTTGAGATATTCACGGCCTAATGAACCTTCTGGTAATTTTGCAAGGGCCTCACGGTTCTTAAGTGTATCCAAAAGGTCGATTTTCTTTTCGATGATATTTGTGCCGATATCTGTTTCGATAAAGCGTGCATATTGCTTGTGTAGCGAGTCGCCAGTAAGGGCTTGCATGATCTTGAAGACCTGGTTTGTATCTTCACGGTCTTTCATAAGTGCGCGCAGTGCCTTCCAAGCAGCAAAATAATCGCGACGGGGTGCTTTTGTTTTAGTTTCCATTGTCATCATCTTAATCCTGACTATAACTCTATATCATAAATACACGCCGATCACCTTATCGACAAATTTGTTAATAACGGTTATATGGCTTATAAACATATTTGTCAATAAGGAATTTGATGAATGTCAAAACCTGTTAAAAGAGTGCGCCGAACACCCGAGGAAGCGAAAGCGTTAATTTTGCATGCTGCGCAGCAACGACTGGAAGCTGTGGGACCAGAAGGGCTTCAGGTGGCTGAGATTGCGAACATCGCAGGTGTAACCCATTCGACAATCTTGCATCATTTCGGAAGTGCTGAGGGCGTGAGGGCTTCCCTCGCTCAGAAAATGGTTGAAAAACTGCTCGGGGATATCCTCGAGGTTTTGGATACCGGAAGTATCGTTACAAGTGACCATAAGGCCTTGTTTCGAGTGTTCGCTGTGTTGAGTGATGAAGGTAATGCGAGACTACTGGCGTGGACAATGCTCAAAGGTTTGGAACTGGAAGAAGGCAGAGAGACCTTGGCGGCGCTGTTTGAGAAATTGGCCCATGGTGTAAAAACAGCGATCATTGCTGTAAATGAAGAAGACATAACCGATGCTACGGCCCTTCGACATGCAAAATACACAATATTCCAGGTTGCGTTAACCGCTATTGGTGATGGTATCGCTGGTGATTATATTTCGAGCCTACTTGGGTTTGATGAAGAGCAGGGAACAGTAGGGTTTAGGGACTGGTTTGCCGAACGATTACTATCTTCGGGCGATCGCTAGGGTTTTGAACTCGCCCTATATGTTAACAAGCCCCGGCTTTGTTACCGGAGCTTATTAAATTTGATTTAGATTTCTTATAGTTCTTCAGCGTGCTTTGATAGGTATGCAGCAACACCGTCAGCGTCAGCTTTCATGCCTTCGTCGCCTTTATTCCAGCCTGCTGGGCAAACTTCACCGTGCTCTTCATGGAACTGAAGCGCTTCAACAAGACGAACAAATTCGTCTACGTTACGGCCAAGCGGTAGGAAGTTTACATATTGGTGCCAAACGTTTCCATCTTTACCAATGAGGAATGTACCACGAAGGGCAACACCATCTTCTTCAATCAAAACGTCGTAATCACGTGAAATTTGCTTTGTGATATCAGCAACCATTGGGAAATCGACTGGACCTAGGCCACCCTCTGCTGTTGGTGTATTGCGCCATGCAGCGTGTGAGAACTGACTATCTACAGAAACGGCAACAACCTTTACGCCAAGTTCTTTGAACTTGTTCATACGGTTGTGGAACGCTAGGATTTCTGATGGGCAAACGAAAGTGAAGTCTAGTGGGTAGAAGAATACGAGACCATAGTCTTCGCCAATATATTCTTTCAGGTTAAAGTTTTCATTGATGCTGCCATCTTCCATCACAGCAACTGCATTAAAGTCCGGAGCTGGTTTACCTGCGAGAACCGCCATTTCGATATCCTTTATTAAGTTAAATACTATATTTAATGAACTGGATTGATATACTGAATAAATCAATAACTCTCGCGCGGGAGTGTATTGTTTTACTAAGAAAATTCAACTTATTTGCGGATGTTGTGTGATTGCTAATCTCGATTTCAGTAATCGATTTAACAAATTTATTTTAATCTTAATTATTGATCGCATAAAAAGTATGTCAAAGCAAGATTAGTTGGATTTAATCACACCTGTTCGTGCTTTGAAACCGCCTGTGTTTATGGTTTATTGCATGTGTAAGGTTGGAGATTGGTGACGTGGCAATTGAGTTTTATGATAGTTTCTTTCGATTTGGTGCCATAGTTACCATGCTATGGAGCGCGTTTCTGCTCGCAAAATATTTCCCAAATGCTATTCAAGCAAGATTGGGCGGAGCTGCTGCGATATCGATCAGTGGATTTCTGATTGTCTCAATATACGATGAGACTGCAATTTTTGGACGCCTTGGCGTCCCCTTGGTGTTGGTTGCTGAATTGAACCCTGGCCTGACTTGGCTGTTTTGCTTATCTCTATTTAAAGATAATTTCAAAATTCAGCCGGCACATTGGTTGGTGGTCATTTTTTATGTTCTTTCCGCGATTATTTATCAGTTTGATATACTAACCGACTATAGTGCAGTAACCACTTCTCGGTTAGTTCGTATAGCGATATACGGTTATCTTATTTATGTGATTATTGCAGGACGTAACGAAGACTTAGTTGAAGAGCGACGGTCATTCCGCCTGTGGCTTGTTGGCGCGGTAATAGCGGCAACAGCATTCATTTCTATTGCAGAGCTATTTTATCCTGACTTCTATGATTTGGGTTATGGCTCGTTGTCGCAGGCAGCCGTAATATTTGTTATCAGCTTGTTTTTATTATCGCATATTACCCGCGTGAATGATCAAGTCTTCTTCGTTAGGGCAGATGATGTAAAGATAGGCAAAGTTGATAATGCAATTGAGGATACTGACCTGTCCGCAGAAGACCGTCATGGGCTGAATGACCTTCAAGCCAGCATGACAGATGGAATATATAAAGAAGCGGGTCTCACGATTTCAATGTTGTCCGAAAGGCTTAATATTCCCGAACATCGATTGCGTAAATTGATCAATCACCACTTAGGGTACCAAAATTTTTCTCAATTCTTAAATGAATACAGAGTCGATGATGCAAAGCGTAGATTGTCAAAAATTGAGGAACGTCATAACTCTGTTTTAACAATTGCGATGGACCTGGGGTATCAATCTTTGGGACCCTTTAATCGCGCTTTCAAGAACCGGACGGGTCAAACACCCACAGAGTTTCGAAGGCAGCAACTGCAGGACAAGGTATAAAAATTAGCGAACTTTTACTGGTCAAAAACTAAAAAGACTTGCTGATTCTTAAAAATATTTGTCGTTTTCAAAATCAACGAGCCATAGAAATCATGGCCTTCTATGTAACTTGCAAGACGGCATGCTTTTAACTCTCATGTTACTCTCCAAAGGTATGTCGTCATATTTAAATCGGTTGAACAAAAAGTCGGCCCGAGAATAAACATAAAGCGAGTGATAGATATGGAAGATTTCTTTTTATATTTTGCAGAGAATTGGGATACGTTGGGCGGAAGATGGCTAAGTGCTTTCTATCACGACTTTAAACGTTATTTTCTCGCAGCAAGTGGTGTTTTTGTTGCTATTTGGATAATTTTGCGTCCGTTTTTGAAAAATCGCAAAATTAGAAAAGCTACTCCTTCAAAACGGCAAATGGTCTTTGAATTTTTGCATTCCGTAAAAACGGTTGCCGTATTTAGTACTGTTGGTTTAATTATTAACTATGGGTATCAACTGGGATGGTTTCGTATTTATAGTGATGTGAATGAATTAGGGTGGGGGTATCTAATTTTCTCGACCTTCCTGATGATCTTTTTACATGATACCTATTTTTACTGGACGCACCGTTTGATGCATGTGGCAGGTATTTACCCGCGCATTCACGGGCTTCATCATAAATCCAATAATCCAACCCCTTGGACTGCCTATAGTTTTGATTGGAAAGAAGCCGTGATTAACTTCATGTATGTGAAGCTGTTTTTGATTGCTATTCCTATCCATGGATTGGGTGTGTTTACCTTTTTAACATTTATGATAGTTCGTAATGCTATTGGTCATTCAGGTTATGAAGTCTTTCCAAGGCGTTGGGTCACTCACCCGGTTTGGGGGCAGCTAACAAATGTTACGCACCACGATCTGCACCATTCTTCCTTCCGTTATAATTATGGTCTGTATTTTACCTATTGGGATCGTCTAATGGGAACAGAGCACCCAGAATATGTTGCCAAAACATTGAAAATTAAAGGTGCCCGTAGGAAAGTTGGGGGTGGTTATACCGTTCCTGACGTCGTGGCTGCTGAATGAGGCAGGTAAATACAAGGGTTGTCATAAACTGATAGTAAAACTAAAAAGCTTGAAGTGAATTGCTAATAAATGTTTGTCTTCAAGCTTACCTTTTTTTAAGTGCAGCAAACTCACTCTTTAAGGTTCTTGCGCAGGCTTGTGCAATCTCTGACTGAAGTCTTACCTGAAGAAAATTATTATTCTCCTCTGCTTTAGCCAGCCGCCCTAACGCCTCTTCCATCAACATTAGAGTAGATTGAATAGTTTCAAATGGATCGTTTTCTGCGCTATCAATGTCTACATCAGGGGTTGGCGTTTCTAACTCAGTGGCTACTTCATTACTAGGGGTGTTGGGGGCTTTGCTTTCCTCACGGGAAACGATCTCTGGTCTTTCAGGGCTCAAGTTTTCCGCAACTTCATTGATAGTGTCCCCAAGAATTTGGTTAATATCAGATGGGTTTTCCAGAAGTGTTTCTAGGGTATTCTTATGTTTCTTACTTAGAATAGGATTAGATTGAGGAATTGTATTTTCTTCACCGCCCATTCCGCGCTCATCAAACCAGTTCAGTGGTTTGCTTGGCGAAAATGAAAACTCGTTATCTGTTGAGGGCGAGGGCGCTTTTGTAGTGTTGTGTGTTATTTTTTCTTCGTTATTAAGAGACGAAGAAGCATACTCTGTAACGTCGGGGCTTATATCGTCTGCAGGTATAATGTCGTCCTCGCCTCTGGCGGGAATAACCGGCTTTAAAATGCCTTCATATCCATCGAACGCACCTGTATTTGGGTCAAATAAAGGCGATGCCTCTAGGGTCCAATATCTTTGCGCTTGCTCAAGGTGTGCCAAATATATGGGGGCTTCATGAATTGAACTGCGTCTTTGGAATGCACGGCTTACCGGATGCCCCAGTTTTGTGTTTAGGGCCAGCATATCGAGCATTGCTGCGCCAATAAGCTGGTAATTGCCGCCGGTTAAACGCTCTGCTTGACTGGAGACTTCAATAATAAAGCCATCGCGGTCACTTCGCCATGCCCAGGACCCAGTTTCTGGCTCAATCAATGGACGCTTGATTGTTGTTGGTTCGGCCGCCGGCTCCGGTGCTTTTGGTTCTTTCTCCGCCTCGTCGTTCTGTACTGATATAGAATGTTGTACCGTTTCAGAGTCCTGAGCCGATAAGGGCTGAGGAGGGCGTAAAGACCTGAATGAAGGCTTTGTATTTAGTGCGGTTTTTTTCTGAGCAACTTCATCATCAGTTAAGACACTCGGAGCCTTACCTTCTGACTGCGGTATCTGATCAATACCGTAACTGCCATTCTGATCCTCAGAGCTTTCTTCAACGAAATTGATCGTTTCATTGTTTTTGTTATCACTGAGGTGGCTAGTGACTATATCCTCATCGGTTTTTAGAATGCGTATCTTGGCATTTGGCTTCCTGTATTTTTCCGGATGCAACGGAGTTACAGACGCCAAATCTTGCGGCGAAACCTTTGTAAGGTCTGGTTCTGAGCCTGTTTTGTTTAGCCCTAAATCCTCTCGCCACAGAGCAAGCGTTGAATTTGATCCATAAGGGGGAGCGGAAGGTGTTGCACGGGCGAGCGCAATCCAAACGTTGGCCGAAAGGTCTGTCCTTGCAGCAAGCTCTTGATGGTGTTCACGGCCAGTAATTTCAATGAGTTCGATCAATTCATCTTCATCAAAGGGTGCAGTTTTCAGCAATTTACTCACTAAACTGGCGCGGTCCTTCACAATGCAATGAATTAAATCCATTGGAGGGTTGCTCATGGAGGCAAGCAAATCAGAAACGGTTCGCCGACTCTCAGGTTCCACATGAGGGATAAGAGCGTTAACAACCTCAAGAAGTTGATTACGGGTAGGTTGCTTCGTAGGGGCTTTGTTGGTCAGGAATAAATCCACAAGATTACGGAAAAGAGCGGTACGGTCTTCACCATCCCGTTCTCTTGCATATGCTACCAACTCCCTAATTCGACTATCTAGTGCATTCATGTCGAATTTTGGTACCCTCTATTCGTTATTTACCTGCTGCTAGCAGGCAAACTATTACCGTCCCATGATGAATATTATTGTAAATTTATGTATTTATACCCATTTTACAATCGGAATTAAAGGGCATCTTACATACATATTTCACATAATTTCGGATATAGTACCTGAAACGAATCGGGATACTAGTCTATATTTATAATCGCAAGATAATTAGCCATATCTGGAATTTTATTTCTTCTTTTTATTGAAATGGTATGGAATTGTTCAAAATATCATGTTAATCAACGTATATTCTTTGGTGAGAGATAAAAAGTAAATCAGTTCTTCATAGCTGATTACACCTTTAAGGAGCGATTTATGGGGCGTGTTAAACTGGATGCCGTTGACAGAAAGATACTGTCGTGTCTGCAATCTGAAGGTCGTATTACAAATGTCGACTTATCTGAAAAGGTTGGAATAACGGCTCCTCCTTGTTTAAGGCGTGTTCGAGCCCTCGAGGATGAAGGATTCATCAAAGGGTATCATGCAGATCTTGACCAAGAAGCACTGGGCTTTAGCCTGACAGTTTTTGCAATGGTGGGATTGCATTCACAGGCTGAGGCAGACCTGCAAGCTTTTGAAGAAAAAGTTCATGAATGGCCGATGGTGCGTGAATGTTTTATGCTCAACGGCGAAATTGATTTTATTTTGAAAATTGTTGCCGAAGACTTAGCAGCGTTTCAGCAATTTTTAACCGGTGAACTGACGCCTGCCCCGAATGTTGCCAGTGTAAAAACATCGCTTACTATTCGAACATCTAAACACAAACCAGGCATTCCTCTTCCCGAAGTGAAGTAGAAAATTAAACAGCAATAAAAAAGGCCCGGTTTCGGGCCTTCAGTCTAACTTCAATACTGTGTTTATTTTATATAAACTCGATCGCTTCGATGTCGTAGTAGCGTTCGCCGCCTGGTGCTTTTACTTCAATCTCAGCATCAACTTTTCTGCCGATTAGCGCACGTGCAATAGGGGATTGGTAGGAAATCTTGCCAGCTTTGACATCGCCTTCATCTGCACCAACAATTTGATAGACAACTTTATTGTCATCCTCATCAATTAAAGTAACAGTTGCGCCGAATACGACTTTATCCCCTGATAAAGTTGTCGGATCGATAACCTGTGCGCGGCTGATCTTTCCTTCAAGCTCGAGGATACGGCCCTCAATGTGTCCTTGTTGCTCTTTCGCTGCATGATACTCGGCGTTCTCTGATAAATCGCCATGGGCACGAGCTTCTTCGATTGCCAAAACAACAGCAGGGCGTTCGACAGTTTTCAAATTCTTTAATTCTGCTTCTAGGGCCTGATAGCCTTCAAGCAGCATGGGCACTGTTTCGTTCATGTGTCCCGTCCATATTATCTTTTAATATACTGCGCCGTCTCATGGTGTTAAAGAGAAGGCTTCTCAAAATAAGGTGCGCCGGCCCAATAGGCATGGGCCGGCGCACTAGTCCTACAAATAACGCACTATGTATCAAAAATCAAGAGTACATACTTTGCTGCGACTGATAGCTATGTAACATAATCCTGAAGGCGTTTAACATCCAGCTCATCAGCATGTAATCCCTTAAGCGCTTGCACTGCTGCTTTCGATGCGGCCATGGTCGTAAAGTATGGAAGTTTCATAGTCAGAGCCGTGTTCCTGAGGCTATAGCTATCCTGAATGGCTTGCTTGCCTTCGGTTGTATTGAACATCAACTGAACTTCTCCGTTCTTCATGATATCCAATACGTGTGGTCTCTGGCCTGATTGGACTTTGTAGACAGTGTTCACGTCAAGTCCATGATCTTTTAAATATTGCGCAGTGCCCTCAGTTGCGATGACGCTATAACCCATGCCTTTGAGGTCCTGCACCATGGGAACAAGGCCGTATTTATCATTATCTTTCACTGAAACAAACACTTGCCCTTCGTAAGGTAGTTGCACACCTGCGGCAAGCTGTGACTTATAAAACGCCATAGCGAACGTACGGTCGATGCCCATGACTTCACCAGTGGATTTCATTTCTGGACCGAGAAGCACATCTACGCCAGGGAAGCGTGCCCAAGGAATAACAACTTCTTTCACGGCAACATGCTCTGGTATCGGGTCTGTGAGTTCAAAGCTGGTAAGACTTTCCCCCGCCATTGCCCGAGCCGCGAGTGCGGCTATGGGGCTACCGATTGCCTTTGCTACAAACGGAACGGTTCTGGATGCTCTTGGGTTAACTTCGATAAGATAAACTTCGTTGTCTTTAACGGCAAACTGCACATTCATAAGGCCGCAAACATTAAGGGCTTTCGCTAGCTCCTTTGCTTGGCGTTTGATTTCATTTACCAGACCCACTGGCAAACTATACGGAGGGAGCGAACATGCACTGTCGCCGGAGTGAATGCCTGCTTCTTCAATATGTTCCATAATGCCTGCAATGTGAATGTTGGTACCATCTGAGAGGGCATCTACATCAACTTCAATCGCGTCTTTTAGGAAGCTATCGATAAGGACAGGGCTATCGCCTGATACCTGAACAGCCTCATCCATATATCGGTTTAAGCCTTCGACATCATGCACAATTTCCATTGCGCGGCCGCCAAGAACATAACTTGGGCGAATAAGAACCGGGTATCCGACTTCTTCAGCTACAGAAATGGCTTCCTCTAACGAGCGCGCTAAACCGTTATTAGGCTGTTTGAGGCCAAGGTTCTGCACGAGTTCTTGGAAGCGTTCACGGTCTTCAGCGAGGTCAATCGCATCAGGGCTGGTTCCTAAAATAGGAATGCCGGCAGCCTCCAGCGCGTGTGCGAGTTTTAGTGGCGTTTGTCCGCCAAATTGAACGATTACACCTTTGACAGTTCCATTCTGTTGTTCAGTGCGAATAACCTCGATTACATTTTCAGCGGTTAGTGGCTCAAAATACAAGCGATCTGAAGTGTCGTAATCCGTTGAAACTGTCTCAGGATTGCAGTTGATCATGATTGTTTCATAGCCGGCGTCTGAAAGGGAGAAACAGGCGTGACAGCAGCAATAATCAAATTCGATACCTTGGCCAATCCGATTAGGGCCGCCTCCCAATATGATAATTTTTTCTTTGTCGGTTGGGTTGGATTCGCATTCTGCTACGCTTCCTGCGGCAAATGTTTCGTATGTCGAATACATATAGGGTGTTTTTGCCTCAAACTCGGCTGCGCACGTATCAATACGCTTGAAGCTCGGTCGAACCCCAAGGTTATGACGTTTTGTCATAATGTCATTTTCTTGGGTGCCTGTTAATTCTGCGATCCTTGCGTCAGAAAATCCAAGCATTTTTAGCTTGCGCATCTCGCGGGCGTCATCCGGCAGGCCGTTTTCAATTAGCTCTTTTTCTGCGCTAACGATGCTTTCCAATTGCCGCACAAACCAGGGTTCATAATGGCAGACACGGTTAATTTCCTCTAGGCTTACACCCTCTCTTAGCGCTTGGGCTATGCGTAATAGCCTGTCAGGGCGTGCAATAGCGAGTTCGCGTAGGATGGGGGCAAAATCACCTGAGCCAGGAATATAATCCTCAAAGGTAATGTCATTAAATCCTGTGAGGCCTGTTTCCATTGAACGCATGGCCTTTTGTGCGCTTTCTGCGAATGATCTGCCGATTGACATGACCTCTCCAACAGATTTCATTGCTGAAGATAAAGTTGCTTCGGTGCCGCCAAATTTTTCAAAAGTAAATCGTGGTATCTTTGTAACCACATAATCGATCGTTGGTTCAAAGGACGCGGGTGTGACACCCGTGATATCATTATCAAGTTCGTCCAATGTATATCCAACAGCAAGCTTTGCAGCGACCTTAGCGATTGGGAAGCCTGTTGCTTTTGAGGCTAGCGCTGATGACCGTGAGACCCTTGGGTTCATCTCAATAACAATCAAGCGGCCATCCTTGGGGTTGACGGCAAACTGAACGTTCGAACCACCGGTTTCAACACCGATTTCGCGCAGGACGGCGATCGATGCGTTTCGCATGATTTGATATTCTTTGTCAGTAAGCGTGAGTGCAGGCGCTACTGTGATACTATCGCCGGTGTGAACCCCCATCGGATCAACATTTTCAATGGAGCACACAATGATGCAGTTATCTGCTTTGTCGCGGACAACTTCCATCTCATATTCTTTCCAGCCAAGAATACTCTCTTCCACGAGAACTTCGGTGGTAGGTGAAGCATCCAGTCCTTTTGTGACAATCTCAACAAATTCTTCTTTATTATAAGCGATGCCGCCACCAGTGCCGCCCATGGTAAATGAAGGACGAATAATTACAGGAAGCCCTAACCAATCTAGAATTTCAAGGGCTTCATCCATTGTGTTTGCCGTTTTGCCGCGGCAAGTATCCAGCCCAATTTTTTCCATCGCGGCGTTAAACCGACTGCGGTCTTCTGCTTTATCGATCGCATCCTCGTCAGCGCCAATTAGCTGGACACCGTGGCGCTTAAGGGCACCGTTTGCGGATAGTGCAAGGGCGGTATTTAGGCCAGTTTGACCGCCCATTGTTGGCAGGATAGCGTCTGGCTTTTCCTTTTCGATGATTTTCTCGACAACTTCTGGTGTGATTGGTTCGATATATGTTGCGTCCGCAAGTTCCGGGTCCGTCATAATCGTTGCAGGGTTAGAGTTCACAAGAATGACCCTGTAGCCTTCTTCCCTAAGCGCCTTACATGCCTGTGTCCCTGAATAATCAAATTCGCAAGCTTGACCAATGATGATCGGTCCGGCACCAATGATGAGAATACTTTTTATATCGGTACGTTTAGGCATGTTTTTGCTCTTAAAGTTAAAGGTTGCTTTTCTTCTTACAAAAAGAGGGAAGTGTTTGCTTCCCTCTTTTATATTTTAAATCATTTGATCCATCTGACTAGAAATGGAACCGGAAACCAGCCTGGACCTGAATGACATCATAATCGCTATCAAAGGCTGTTTCAGTGCTATCGGGTGCTACCAGATCGAATTGAACATCACCTGCTGTGTAGTATCGCCCATCAATGAAAAGGTCAAAACTGTCACTCAGTGGGAATGTTGCTCCTATGATGCCTTGATAAACAAACTGCGTCCTGGTGCTACCACCGAATTGTTGCGTCACAAATGCACCTGAAGTGTCAGGAAAGCCGACAAATAAATCAGATTCAACGCCCGCCAATCCGGCACCAACGCCGATATATGGTACAAAAAAATCGCTGGCAATAGCGTCAAAATCATAAAGTACGTTCGCAAGTACACCAAATGATGATGTATCGCCGTCACGGTCTGTGTCATCGGTTGGTTCGACGTCGCCTTCACGGTATGATGCTTCTAGTTCCAGACGAAAACCTGAAAACAAACTACTTGTCGGAAGTTTATAACCAACTGAACCACCAATGCTGTAACCAGTATCATATTCAAGTTCAAGATTGCCACCAGCACCTGTTACAGGTGTGTTGGTATTACCGCTCTGGAAGGCAAGGCCTGCAAAGCCAGATACATAATAACCACCGTCTTCACGTGACTGGGCTTCTGATGATAGGGTAACAGTGGAAATTGCTGTTGCACCTAATAAAATCATCGCTAGGGTTTTTACTGTCATTTTACTGTCCTTTTAGAGGTTTTAGCCCCTTTGATGCTTTTTGGTCGCATCAGATATTCTGCCCCATACTTTTACCCGTACCTGGGTGGCTGTATTGCTGCCAAACAATTGCGGCAATTGTTTGTATGTCTATAAAGTCTTGTGCTTTTGGATATTATCCATGAATTGTTCGAACAAATAAAAGCTATCCTGTGGTCCAGGGGATGCTTCTGGGTGTTGCTGCACACTGAAAATTGGTTTGTCCTTTACCTCGATGCCGCACACTGTTTTATCAAATAGCGATATGTGGCTAATCGATACATTTTCAGGCAGACTATCACCGTCCACTGAGAACCCGTGGTTCATGGATGTAATTTCCACTTTGCCTGTGCGCAAATCCTGTACCGGATGATTAGCGCCGCGGTGCCCTTGATGCATTTTGTATGTTTTTCCACCAAAAGCGAGGGCCAGTAATTGATGCCCAAGGCAAATTCCGAAAATAGGTAAGCCTGTTTCGATCATCTGCTTGATAATAGGTAGAGCATATTCACCGGTTGCAGCGGGATCACCGGGGCCGTTTGATAGGAAAAACCCATCGGGATTGTGTTTCATGATATCATCGAAGGATGTTGTCGCTGAAACGACGGTTACTTTGGCACCAGTTTCAGATAGGCAACGAAGAATGTTATCTTTTGCACCGTAATCAACGGCAACTATGTGTGCTTTTTCTACCTCAAGCTTACCAAAGCCTTCTTTGATGGACCAACGTGTTTCATCCCAGTCTTTGGTTTCTTGGCAAGTCACCTCTTTGGCGAGATCCATGCCATTCAGGCCAGGCCATTTGCATGCTTGCTCAAATAATGCGGCAACATCGAATTCTCCGGTTGGGCTATGGGCAATTACCCCGGTTAGAGCGCCCTTTTCCTTGATAAGGCGTGTGATGCTACGTGTATCGACACCCGAAATGCCTATTAGTTTATTGTTTTTTACCCATTCAGCAAAATGCTCGGACGATCGATAGTTTGCAGGCTCGGTGATGTCTTCCCGGATGACAAGACCGCGTGCGGCAGGGTTTTGTGTTTCCAGGTCTTCAATATTTGCGCCTACGTTGCCAATATGAGGAAATGTGAAATTGATGATCTGGCCCGCATAAGACGGATCGGTCAGTATTTCCTGATACCCGGTTATCGATGTATTGAAACATATTTCACCGATTGTATCGCCGCTGGCTCCAAACCCATATCCCCAAAACACTGATCCATCAGATAACACCAAAACACCAGTGATATCATCATATGGCCGCCCCTTAAGGGCATCGGCGGATAGTTTGGAGTCGGTCATGGGCATGCCTTCCTGTTCGCCAAGGGGATATTGTAAGTCCCTGATTTATAAGGATTTGGTATTATATCATGATACTGAAGGTGTATCATAACCTGTAGCCAAATTGACGGGACAATAGGCAAAACAGTCTTTCAGGTCAAGAAAAAATTTCAAAATAAAATCCTTTAAAATCAATAACTTATGATCAATTTAAACGATTGCTCAATTTACGTTCATAGAGTATGATTATCGCTTGTGACTCATCAAGTGAACTTTGATGTGGGCAACTGATATGAAGACAAAAGCAATCATACTGGTGGTCAAAGATAAAATGGGTCTAATAAGGACGGGAAAATAAATGTTACGTGATGATTTAACACACGCAATGAAAGAGGCTATGAAGTCAAAAGATCGTACTCGCCTCTCTACAATTCGCCTAATTTTGGCTGCCGTTAAGGAAAAGGATATCGAAGATCGGTCGCTTGATAATGCAGACCGTGATGATGATGCGATTATCACCGATATTCTATCCAAAATGGTTAAACAGCGTGGTGACAGTATCAAGGCTTATGAAGAGGCTGGCCGTTGTGAACTGGCGGAACAAGAGCGCGAAGAAATTTCTATTATTCAAACTTTCTTGCCGCGTCAGCTTTCTGATGACGAACTGAAAAACGCTTGTGTAGCGATCGTTAGTGAAATAGGGGCTGAAGGTCTAAAAGATATTGGTCGCTGCATGGGGGCTTTGAAAGCCAAATATGCGGGGCAAATGGATTTTGCAAAGGCAAGTCTGGCAGTAAAAGAATTACTGGCATAAACCCAAGATCAAGCTCCATATTTTTTCGAAGCCTCTGTAATTCTTGTTATGCTTGTTGTTCCATTTTACAGTAGACAACTAGAGTTCTAATACCTTTCAGGACGCTTCACATGCGTGTCTTTTCTGTGAGGTGCTTCGTTTGGAATGTTCATGGCACTTAGTCCGCAATTTCTTGATGAACTTAAGCATCGCTTCACCCTTTCTGATGTGGTGGGGCGAAAGGTTAAGCTTATCCGGCGTGGGCGTGAACATACTGGTTTGTGCCCCTTTCATAACGAGAAAACCCCTTCATTTACGGTGAATGACCAAAAAGGTTTTTACCATTGCTTTGGTTGTGGTCAGCACGGCAGTGTTATTGATTTTGTCATGAACACTGAAGGATTGACCTTCCCGGAAACAATCGAGCAATTAGCGGGTCAGGTTGGAATGGATGTACCCAAGCCCAGCCGTGAAGCCGTTGAGCGAGAGAAGGCGAGGGCAAGCCTTTCAGAAGTGATGGAAGCCGTTACCAGCTGGTATGAAGCTCAACTTTACGGACAAGTTGGTAAAGGTGCTTTCGAGTATATCAAAGGCCGTGGGCTTAACGATAAAACACTGAAAGATTTTCGCCTTGGGTTTGCTCCTAACTCGCGCAGTGCCCTAAAAGATGCGATGCAAGGGCGCGGTATATACGAGGACCAGTTAATTGAAACTGGTATGCTCATCAAGCCAGAGGATGGGCGTGACAGTTATGATCGTTTTCGGGATCGTTTGATGTTTCCTATCAGTGACCGGCAAGGGCGGATTATCGCCTTTGGGGGGCGTGCGCTTTCAAAGGATGCAAAAGCCAAATATTTGAACAGTCCTGAAACGGTTTTGTTCCACAAGGGTGCCACTCTGTATAACTGGGCAAATGCCCGTGCAGCGTCCTATGATGTTGGTCAGGTCATGGTTGTTGAGGGCTATATGGATGTAATCGCGCTCGCTCAGGCTGGAATAAATTATGCGGTTGCGCCTTTGGGGACTGCTTTGACCGAGGAGCAGATCGCGCACCTTTGGCAAATGGGTGATGAACCGATCCTTTCATTTGACGGCGATAATGCAGGCCGCCGCGCTGCTATGCGTGCGATGGACCGGGCGCTCCCGATGCTTCGGCCAGGGAAATCACTAAGGTTTGTTTTTATGCCGGACGGTGATGATCCAGATACTCTGGTGCAGCGAGAAGGCAAAGGCGCGATCGAGCGTAAAATCGACGAAGCTGAGCCGCTTGTGAATATGCTTTGGCGTGAATTAAACGAGGGGATAGTTACAGATACGCCCGAACGACGGGCAGGATTTGAGAAAAAAGTATTTGGTCGCCTCTCGGAAATTCAGGACGAGAATGTCAAGAAGCTCTATCAAAGCGAATTTAGAAATCGCATATGGCAGCAATTCAAATCGAAGAGGCAATCGAATAACGCTGCATATCAACGACGAACCGGCGCTTATGGGAAGCCTATGCCTTTCTCTCATAGCACGGGATTACTTGGAAAAACTGCGCTTGGAAAAGGAACGGGAACCGGGCCTGTTACAGATCGCCTGCAACAGTTACTGGTGTTGGCTGTTCTCAATCATCCTGAAATTCTTGTAAGCTACGAAGAAGCTTTTGCTACGCTCGATTTAAGTCTTGCCGATTTGGGAAAGATTCAAAGCGCTATTCTGGAATTTATGACTGAAAATGATACCCTTGAAGAAACAAAACTCACGCATTATCTAGTCGATAGAGGAATAGGTGGCGCAAAGGACAGATTGCTTGCGAATAAAAGTTTGAAAGATGATTGGTTTGCGTGGCCTGATGCAGCACTGGGGGATGCCATAACAGGCTTTGAGCATACTTTAAAACGCTTTCATCATATCACTGATTGTTGGGCGGCTTATCGACAAGCTGAGACGGAATATGCGAGCGATATGACCGAAGAAAACCATGCTAGATTTGTTGCAGCACAGCAAGCTTACCGTGAACTTGAGGAAAAAGAAGCGGATAAAGATGGTTATAGGCTCGAATCAGGCAGACTTTCCTATAATTAATATGCTATAGAACTTGCGAATCGGGTGTTTTGACCTAATTGGAGAGATATTTAATGGCGACTAAAGCGAATCAAGAACAAGAAAAAGACACGAGCCGCGACGAAACTAGCGCTGGCCCGCTTGTTGATTCGACCGAAGCAGCGGTCAAAAAAATGATCGCTAAGGCAAAAGAGCGTGGATACATTTCCTATGATGAAATGAACGCAACCTTGCCAACCGAAGAAATGTCTTCTGAGAAAATCGAAGATATCATGGCCATGCTCTCAGAGATGGGCATTAATGTTATCGAAGGCGATGAGCCTGAAGAGGCAGAAGCCGAAAAAGAAGAAGACGAGCAGGAAGAATTTAAGACTTCTGATAAAAAAGAAGCCAACGACCGCACAGATGATCCTGTGCGCATGTATCTTCGTGAAATGGGGTCCGTTGAGCTTCTTTCCCGCGAAGGCGAAATCGCTATTGCGAAGCGTATCGAGGCTGGCCGTGCGACTATGATCGAAGGTCTGTGTATGAACCCGCTTACCTTCAAGGCCATTACCGAATGGGCGGAGCGTCTTGAAAATGAAGATATGTTGCTGCGCGATATTATCGATCTGGAAGCGACACTCGGTAAAGAACCGAATACAGCAGACCTCGAGAATGAAAATGCTGGTGATGTGATCGCAGAGAGCGCGGGGCAAGCCGATAACGATGACGACGAACCAGAAGAAAATTCTGAGAATACAACATCTGAAGACGGTGAAGCTGCAGAAGGCGAGGGCCAGCAGCGACGTGAAGAAGATGATGATGAAGAGGCGGCTATGTCTCTTTCCGCAATGGAAGAGCATTTGAAGCCAGAAACAATCGAGAAATTCCGCCTGATCACGAACACGTATAAAAAATACGCGAAACTTCAGGACACTCGTGTTGCGGCGGCCCTTCAAGGCGATAGCATTTCGGCTGTTCAGGAACGTCGTTTTAAAAAATTACAGGCTGAACTTATTGAGCTGATCAGCTCGGTTAAATTCAACAATGTGCGTATCGAAGAATTGGTTGATGAACTTTACGGCCTTAATCGTCGTTTGATGGGACTTTCGGGCCGCTTGCTACGTCTGGCAGAATCACACAAGGTTAGCCGTGTTGCGTTTTTGGCTGAATATCAAGGTAATGAGCTTGAAGAAGGCTGGCTAGAGCGCGTATCAAAACTTAAGGGACGTGGTTGGGCCGCATTCGTTGAGAATGAAGGCGTAGCCGTTAACAATATTCGTAATCAGGTTGGTGAAATCGTCAACCGTGTCGGCCTGCATGTCTCTGAATTCCGCCGGATTGTTCGCACCGTCCAAAAGGGTGAGAAAGAAGCTCGTATTGCTAAGAAAGAAATGGTGGAGGCAAACCTTCGTCTTGTGATTTCGATTGCAAAAAAATATACAAACCGCGGCCTTCAATTCCTGGATCTTATTCAGGAAGGTAATATTGGCTTGATGAAGGCGGTTGATAAGTTTGAATATCGCCGTGGTTATAAATTCTCTACCTATGCAACATGGTGGATCAGACAAGCGATTACCCGCTCTATCGCAGATCAGGCGCGCACAATCCGTATTCCTGTGCATATGATTGAAACGATTAACAAGCTTGTTCGTACGGGCCGTCAGATGCTGCATGAAATTGGCCGCGAAGCAACGCCGGAAGAGCTGGCGGAACGCCTATCTATGCCGCTTGAAAAAGTGCGTAAGGTGATGAAAATCGCCAAAGAGCCAATTTCGCTTGAGACCCCGATCGGTGACGAGGAAGATAGCCATCTTGGTGACTTCATCGAAGATAAGAATGCTATTCTACCTGTTGATGCGGCAATTCAGTCTAATCTTCGGGAAACAACAACACGCGTTCTGGCGTCGCTTACACCGCGTGAAGAACGGGTTCTTCGTATGCGATTTGGTATTGGTATGAATACAGACCACACGTTGGAAGAAGTTGGTCAGCAATTCTCTGTAACGCGCGAACGTATTCGCCAGATTGAGGCAAAAGCGCTTAGGAAGCTTAAGCACCCAAGTCGGTCACGCCAACTTAGAAGCTTCCTAGATACATAAAATGGTCTTGGTGTAGTGTATTTGAAATCCATATCGACTAAAGGCGGCACATTGTGGTCGCCTTTATTGTTTCTGATCATATTTTGGTGCCTGAGCATTTCAAGTGTCGCTGAGGACCAGCAGGGTTCACGGTTAAGCGAAGACGATCAAGGGCGGTTTGTTGTCGATACCTTTATTGAGGGAAAAGGCCCGTTTCCATTTGTAATTGATACAGCGGCCAGTCGCACGATTGCCTATCGAAGGTTGCCAGTGGCGCTCGGCATAAATGCAATTCCAAGGCGTTCCAAACGCATATTAACAGCTACCGGGCGCACTGAAGCGCTTTTGTATCCTATCAAAGAAATCACGGCCCTTGGTCGTACACTAGAAATTGAGGAAACGGTTGCTGTTGCCGCACCAAAGGGACGAGCAAATGTTTATGGCCTTATCGGGATAGATTTGTTGCGTAGTAAAACGCTTGCTTTCTATTTAAAGCAAGCCAAAGTTCATTTGTTTGATAACATACGGGATATGCCAGGCTATAAAACCTGGGATGTAACGCAGGGCCGTGCAGTGGGTTATGGTTCACTTGCGATGGTTATTGATATCGAAGGTGTGGAAGTTCACGCGATTATAGATACTGGCGCTTCCTTTACCGTCATGAATGATGCCGCTTATCAAGCGTTGCCAAGCGCGAAAGAACGTAAGCCACAGAATCAGGAGTTACGGCGAATTCTATCCGCGGGCGGTATAAGTGGGGGGCGCACTGTGATTGTTGAAAATTTAACATTCGGCAAAAAATCATATGAAGATGTAAAGGTTATCACTTCAGATTTACCAATTTTTGCAGCTTTTGGTGCCCGCCGCGCTCCTGCAATTATCCTTGGTACGGATGTGCTTGGGCGCGACGAGTTTGCGATTGATTTTAGAAACTGGCGCCTGTATCAGCGCTAGCCATTAGCAATTTATTTCATATCCGCTTGTTTATTCAAATCTTCTGGTAAATGACGTCCTCCGATATAGAAGAGAACACCTTTAATTACTGCCAGACAAACACCAATAATCATGGCTTCTCTTAAGCTTTCGACGCCGTTTATTTTAGTTAAATAATCACTTAGGAATCCTATAAATAAAGGTCCCAAACCAAGTCCAATAAGGTTGAGAATGAAGAACAATACGGCTGATGCCATTGCGCGCATGTGTGGGACAACTAGCCTATGTGCGGTTGCGATTGCGGGTGCTAAATACAGTGTTCCCATAACAGTATAGACAAAAATGAGAATAAACATTGTGTCTACATCAGTTACTAAATAGGCCCAAATGGCAAACGGAATAGCAAGTACCGCGATCAGACCAGGTAGCCATAAATACCAGCGGATATCTTTTGCGCCTATTTTGTCGGTTAAATATCCCCCAAGGAAGGTACCAATCATACCTCCACCGCCGCCAGAAAGTGCGAGCCGAATTGCAAAATCTGACGGACTAAGATCATAATATCTTATGATATATGACGGCACGAAATTGCCGACGCCGTAACTAATAAAGGCAGACATTGCACACCCTAAGGCAAAGTAAGGAAATGACTTGAGGCGAAATAAAACTCCCATCACTTTAAAAATACCAACAAAGTGATCACTAATTTTAAATGGTTCTGAACGTATACTTGTCGCGTTTTCTCTAATCGGTTCTTTTAGAGTAAACCTTACCAGAAGTGCCATTAATACACCGGGTATTCCAACTATGAAAAAGGTGTTACGCCAACCATAAGCTACAACGAGGTATCCCCCTAAAATATAGCCAAGTAGAATTCCTAAATACAATCCCGACGAATAAATTGCGAGTGCGGTTGCACGTTCTTTTTCTTTGAACATATTGGAAATGATTGAATGCGATGGTGGGCTACCGCCTGCCTCACCGATACCAACGCCGACGCGCGCCATTGCAAGTTGAATAACATTCTGGGCTAGTCCAGAAAGAGCGGTCATGCCACTCCATAATGCTAATGAAACTGCGATAATATTTCGTCGGTTTGCAAAGTCTGCGTAACGGGCAATAGGAATTCCCACAATGGTATAAAACAAAGCGAACGCGGGACCAGAAAGAAAACCTAGCCATGTATCTGTTAGCTCTAGATCAACTTTAATAGCTTCTTGCATGATGACCAAAATCTGACGGTCGATGAAATTAAAGGCATATACAATCGTCAAAATAAAAAGTGTGTAATATTTCAGATTGTTTGAAATACCGCTTTGATCAACGGCATCCTTACTCGACACGTTATCGGTCATAGCTACTCCCAATATTAATTGGGTAAACAATGATATGTGTTTACCACTCCCCTACGATTAGCATTCACTATAAGCCAAGCTTCGTCAATCAGCTTTCGTTTAATGACATGAATTATTTTGATAAAAGAAAGGCCGCAAGAATTCGCGGCCTAAAAGAGAAATCAATGATTTTTGATTAATGATTGGCGGCATAATCCTCTACAGCGCGCCAAACCCGCAGAATATTGCCGGATAGAATTTTTTTGATGTCGTCCTCGCTATAACCACGCTTCAAGAGGCCATCAATTAATGCTGGATATGAGGACACGTCTTTTAAGCCAACGGGTAATGTGTTGCCGACACCATCATAATCAGAGCCAATTCCAACAAAATCAACGCTGCCTGTAATCTGCACAACATGGTCAATATGATCCAGAACATCATTCAATGTAGCGAATGGGTACGGGGTTTCCAGACTGTATTTTTTCCTAAATTTCTCTTGGGCTTCAGTCGTGTTTTCAATGCCTTCGGCTTTCAGATAGGCTTGATACGCTTTAACAGCATTGGTGTTATATTGATTGGCGCCTTTGGTTAGGAAAGAAGACCCATAATTGATCATGATAACGCCGCCTTGCTGTGCGAGCGCCTTGATCATTTTATCATTCATGTTGCGCTCAAAACCCGGGGTGAATTTTCTTACGGATGAATGGGACGCGATCGCTGGTGCCTTGGCTACTTCCATGACTTTCCAGAAAGCGGTGTCGGATATATGGCTGACATCAACCATGACCCCGATGTTATTCATGCGCTCAACGGCCTTCACACCAAACTCTGAAAGGCCAAACCATTTCCTGTTATCGTCATATGACGAATCAGAAATGCCATTTGCTTTTGAGTGGGATAGCGTGACATATCGAATACCGCGTTTGTAAAAATAATCGATATTGTCAAGATCACCACTGATAGGCGATCCGTTTTCCATACCCATTGGAAGAGCGATAATACCTTTTTTAAAGGCGGTTTCCACATCCGCGACACTGTGAGCGATTTGGAATTTTTCCGGTGCCGTGGCGACCATTTTTTCAACGATGCCGATCATCCGCTCTGCATGCTTTTTAGCGTCTGGTGTGCCGTCCAATGCCGCAGGGGTGTAAATTGACATAAAGGGGGCGTTCAATCCACCTTTGATAGCACGTGGGTAATCGAAATCACCGCCTTCAGTGGCCTTGGTGACATCAATCCATCCATCATTCAGGCGGTAAGGTACGTCGATATGCGTATCGATAATGATTGTATTTTTTGCAATCTCATTTGCTTTTTCACTTACGTCATAAGCGCTCAATGCAGACGTCAAGATAACCCCTAAGGCTGATGTAACCAGAAATCTTTTCATATTTCACTCCCATAGTTAGAGAGAGCATATCATCCGATTAACGCACTGGAAAGCTGATAGGTTATAAAGGCAGCGATATAAGCAGCGGCAAAAAGATATCCAGTCATGAATAGCGGCCATTTCCAGCCGTTAGTTTCACGGCGTGTCACTGCGATGGTTGAAAGGCACTGCGGCGCGTATACAAACCATGCAAGGAAAGCGAGCGCGGTCGGAAGTGACCAAAGGCCATTAAGCATGCCCACCAATCCAGCCTCAACGGCTTCTTCACTTCCAGCCAGTGAATAGACAGTACCAAGCGAAGAAATGGCAACTTCACGCGCAGCCATTCCCGGTACGAGGGCAATTGAAATTTCCCAGTTAAATCCGATAGGCGCAAAAATAACTTCCAGCGCACGGCCAATCATCCCCGCAAAACTATGGTAGACATCAGGTTTGTCAGAACCTGCTGGTGCGCCCGGATAGGATGCCAAAACCCAAAGAACGATGGTTGCACCCATAATCACTGTGCCCGCGCGCCGCAAGAATAAGCGTGATCGCTCAACAAGCCCAATCATGATGAAACGTAAATTTGGCATCTGGTATTTAGGAAGCTCGAGAAGGAAGCCTGTTGATTTACCTTTTGCAACAGTGCGTTTCAATACGGCTGCAATAACAAGCGCTGAGACAATGCCCATGAGATAAAGGCCGAACATAACCAACCCTTGCAGGCCAACAAAGGTGTCACCAACGTTTGTATTGGGAATGAAGGCGCCAATAATGACGGTGTAAACGGGTAGACGTGCAGAGCAGGTCATTAAGGGAGCGATCAGAATGGTCGTCAGGCGATCCTTTGGGTCTGCAATTGCGCGCGCTGCCATTATGCCCGGAATTGCACAGGCAAAACTTGATAATAATGGAATAAAGGCACGGCCATTAAGGCCAACTGAAGCCATCAATTTGTCCATCAGGAAAGCGGCACGGGCCATATAACCTGTCGATTCGAGTGTAAGCACGAACGCAAACAGGATGATAATTTGGGGCAGGAAGACGACAACACTTCCGACACCAGCGAGAATACCATCAGATAGTAAACTGGTAATAAAGCCTTCGTCGAGGTTTGCAGTTACGAGCCCCTGAAGGATTGCGATGCCGTCTTCAATCCACCCCATAGGTGCTTCCGCCCATGAGAATACGGCCTGAAACATGAAGAAAAGTAGGCCAAATAAAATCAGGATACCGAAGACAGGATGAAGGAAAATTTTGTCTAAAAAGTGGGTTGCCTTATGGCCGACACCCTCGCTGATGGTCACTTCCTTAGCAAGTTTTCTTGCGGCTTTCTGTCGGGCTGCAACACTGTCCCACGTATCAACGGTTACATCCAAATCGCTTTTTAAAATAGCTTCGATATTTGCTTTAATTGCATCAAGGCCTTTTTTCCTGACTGCAACGGTTTCAATAACAGGAATTCCAAGCTTTTCAGATAACAAAGCAGGGTCGATTTTGATCTGTTCCCGAGCTGCCAAGTCCGTCATATTAAGCGCTAGTATCATCGGAATACCCAGGCTCTTGAGCTCTAATGTGAAGCGTAAATGCTGGGCGAGGTTCGTTGCATCAACGACACAAATGAGCGCCTCTGGTTTCGCCTCATTTTCCTGAGTACCCATCAGGATATTTCGGGTGACTTCTTCGTCGGGACTGCGCGGCGTTAGGCTGTAGGTGCCGGGAAGGTCAATCAATTCAACAGAGCTGTTATCAAGGAGCGGTCCTGTACGGCGTTCAACCGTAGCACCGGGATAGTTTGCTACCTTTTGTCGAAGGCCTGTAAGCGCGTTAAAGAGTGCAGATTTCCCGCAGTTCGGGTTACCAACAAGGGCAATGCGTTTGTTTGAAGTCATGATAGGTCTACAAGGATTATATTTGCGTCGTTTCTGCGAATAGCGACGGTCATGCCGTCAATGCTAACGGCAATTGGGTCACGGCCGAACGGGCTTTGTTGTAAAATTTCAAAGGGTAAATCCTCTGCAAAACCAATTTCGCGCAGACGGTCCGCCTGTGATGCATCTTCTGTATTTGAAAAACCACCAATTTGGGTAATCACACCTATTGCTCCAGGCGATAAAGTCCCTAGAGGTATCCCCGTATTTGTTTGTTTCATGAAGTGCCCCGATATGATTGCTTGTTAAGAGTGGTTCTTAAAATCATCAGGTAACATGGAAATTAAGACACAGCAAGCAATTAGCCGGTGAATAGCAGACTTGTGACTCATGGGCTTTTATTTAAAAAAAGGCTATGCCGAGGGGAACGGCATAGCCTTGCTATAGTTTGGGAGGGGGAAATTTGTATCTTTACTGACCAATCATGGCATTTAGCATCCACACGGCTTTTTCATGAACTGTGAGCCGATCAGTTAATAGCCCTGCGGTTACCTCGTCGCCCGCTTCCGCGGCTTTGCTTATGATTGGACGAATGGTATTTGTGATTGCTTCATTAGCGTGCACAAGTGAGCGAACCATGTCTTCAGCCGACGCATTCTCGTCGCCGTCTTCAATGCTACCAAGCTCGATGAATGCTTTTAATGTTGCGGGCGCTTTTAGTCCCAAACTTCTAATGCGTTCTGCAATCTCGTCAATCGCTGCAGCAAGTTCCGTATATTGCTCTTCGGTTAATGCGTGGACAGGCTGAAACAGCGGTCCTGTTACATTCCAGTGAACATTCTGTGTAAGTGTATAAAGTAAAACAGTATCTGCAAGAACAGGCTTTAAAGCTTCTGCAATCTCAGGTTTAGCATTCTGAAAGATAGTTTGGTTAGCCATGATTTTTCCTCGGTATTATGGTTTGGTGTTATGTTTTGTCTGAGGTCAAATATAGCAAAGAGTTATATATTTATAAAATTGATAAAATTATTATTTATAATTCATTATATCGATTAAAATACAGCAAGAGCGACAGCGCTTGACATGATGAGTATAAATGCCATTGCTTTTTGAGCAGATACTTTTTCCTTAAGCCAAAAATATCCGATGAGGCCTGCAAACAAGATACTTGTTTCTCTTAAGGCGGCGATTTTTCCAACATTGCCAAAACTGTATGCTGTTAGTGCGAAGGCATAGCCTGTTTGCGCGATTAAGGTTGCGGGAATACCGTAGCGCCATACTTTAAGCGATTGTTTCAATATCTTAAATCCACGCTTTCTAAGGGCAATGATTAACAGTAACGGCGATTGGGCAAGGCCGGACCAGATAATGAAGGTTAGCAAGTTTTCACTTATCTTTACGGCATGCGAATCAATTAGCGTATACCCGGCAATCATCACACCGGTCAGCAAAGGATATAAGGTATTTGTTTCGTTGTCGGTACCTACGCCTTTACTGGGGTGATCGCTTGTTTTAATCGTTAGGAAAATACCGAGCACTAAGGATGCTATGAACAAAAGTTCGAGTAAAGTGATCGTGTCTTTAAAGATTAAGACTGAAAATACTGTAACGAGCAGAGGGCCTGTGCCGCGGGCAATTGGATAAGCGTAGGAAAGCGGATTTACTTCATACATTTTGGTCAATGACATTTGATACAAAAGATGAATGATGGCTGAAAGCCCGATCCACCCCCACAATTCTATGTCAGGTGCAGGAATGAAAAAGACAATCGGGATAAAAATAAGCCCCCCATATGCCATGATAAAAATCATAATAGGGAGCTTGTCAGGCGACTTTTTTACGGCAGCATTCCACAGCGCATGCAATGCTGCCGAGATGAGTATTAAGCTGGTTGCAATTATTTCGTTCGAAAATTCTATTAGGAATTCCTAACTTAGTTTGCTGCATGCATCCTGAATTCGGGTGCATGCCTCTGTTAGTGCTTCTGTGGATGTGGCATAGGAAACGCGGAAATGCGGCGAAAGTCCAAATGCAGCACCTTGTACCGCTGCTACACCATAATCTTCGAGGATGTAGGTTACAAAGTCCTCGTCAGTTTCAATGATTTTCCCCGCTGGGGTACGTTTGCCAATACATCCCGCAAGTGACGGATAAACATAGAATGCACCTTCAGGTGTTGGGCAGGTAAGGCCTTCAGCAGCGTTAAGCATTTCAACAACCATATCCCTGCGGGTTTGGAATATTTTCACGCGCTCTGCCATGAAATCCTGCGGGCCAGTCAACGCCTCAACTGTTGCAGCCTGACTGATCGAACATGGATTTGATGTACTTTGTGACTGGATTTTTGCCATCGCTTTAATGAGTTTAGCGTCACCGCCAGCGAAGCCAATACGCCAGCCGGTCATCGCATAGGCCTTGGCAACACCGTTCATCGTTAGGGTACGGTGAGCAAGCTCGGGAACAACCTGCGAAAACGTTCTAAAATTGAAACCTTCATAAGTGATATGTTCATAGATATCATCCGAAAAGATCCAGACATTTTCATGTCTCTTCAAAACTTCGCCAAGGGCTTTGATCTCACTTTCGCTATAGGCAGCGCCCGATGGGTTAGACGGCGAATTGAAAATTAGCCATTTCGTTTTTGGTGTGATCGCGGCTTCGAGGGCTTCTGGTGTGATCTTGAAGCCTGTTTCAAGCGATGCTGCAACAAATATAGGCGTGCCACCAGCGAGCAATGTGATATCGGGGTAGCTTACCCAGTAGGGTGTCGGGATGACCACTTCGTCACCAGGGTTCAAAGTTGCCATCAATGCATTATAGATGGTGTGTTTGCCGCCAACATTAACCGAGATCTGATCTGGCGTGAACGATAGACCATTTTCACGTTTGAACTTTTCAATGATTGCATTCTTAACGGCTGGTGTGCCGTCAACTTTAGTATATTTTGTGTCGCCTGCGTTAATAGCAGCGATCGCTGCGGCTTTAACATTTTCCGGTGTGTCGAAATCTGGCTCACCGGCACCGAGGCCAATAACATCATTTCCAGCGGCTTTTAACTCGGCAGCTTTTGCTGTAACGGCCATAGTGGGTGATGGCTTGATGCGGTCAAGCGAGTGTGAAAGAAAAGACATACTTTTTATCCTGAAAGGGGTCTAATATTGCGCCGGCGCACCATAAGCCTCTGTATATATTTCCGCAAGCCGAGAAAATCATATTTTCAGTATGATCATGACTTTTCTATATTATTTGTTTTTGCTTTGTTCTAATCTGAGGTGCTTTTGATAAAAATATACTGTAAATCTGTGAAAGATGGTTTTGTAATGATTCCTGACGAAGCAAATATTCCTTTTGTTCCCCATCGGCCAGAGCGTCCTGAAAAATCTGAGGGCGGTGTCAAATTAGAAGTGGTTTCTGATTTTGAGCCATCAGGTGATCAGCCAACAGCGATTGCAGAGTTGGTTGATGGTACCAGATCAGGTGACAGAGATCAGGTATTACTTGGGGTTACTGGATCAGGTAAAACCTATACAATGGCGAAGGTTATTGAAGCGACACAGCGCCCTGCGCTTATTCTGGCGCCTAATAAAACCCTTGCTGCGCAATTGTACGGTGAATTTAAAAGCTTTTTTCCGAATAATGCCGTCGAATATTTTGTATCTTACTATGATTATTATCAACCAGAAGCTTATGTGCCACGTACTGATACCTATGTTGAGAAAGAGGCGTCAATCAACGAACAGATTGACCGAATGCGGCATTCGGCAACACGGGCTATCCTTGAGCGCGATGATGTAATTATCGTTGCCTCTGTTTCCTGTATATACGGTATTGGGTCCGTTGAAACCTATACTGCTATGACCTTTGGTATCAAAACAGGTGATGATATCGATACCCGTGATTTGGCACGCCGTCTTGTTGCTATGCAGTATACCCGCAACGATCAGGCCTTTCAGCGCGGAACCTTTAGAATTCGCGGTGACATTATTGATATCTTCCCTAGCCATTATGAAGACCGCGCATGGCGGTTAATGATGTTTGGTGATGAAGTTGAGGATATTGTTGAGTTTGATCCACTCACAGGTGAAAAAACCCGGTCACTTGAAGCAGTGAAAATTTATGCGAACAGCCACTATGTTACACCGCGCCCGACGCTTGATCAGGCGCGCAAAGGCATTAAGCACGAATTACAACAGCGTCTTAAGGAATATGAACAACAAGGGCGCTTGCTAGAAGCGCAGCGGATTGAACAGCGTACAACATTTGATCTTGAAATGATGGAAGCGACAGGAAGCTGCGCGGGCATTGAAAACTATTCCCGTTACCTCACTGGCCGTAACCCCGGCGATCCACCACCGACACTATTTGAATATATCCCTGAAAACGCACTTTTATTTGTTGACGAAAGCCATGTGAGTGTTAGTCAGATTGGCGGCATGAGCAGGGGGGATGCGAAACGCAAGGGAACGCTTGCTGATTATGGTTTCCGCCTGCCGAGCTGTGTTGACAACAGGCCGCTTAAATTTGATGAATGGGATGCCATGCGGCCACAATCCATTTATGTGTCTGCAACGCCTGGAGACTGGGAGTTAGAGCGTACAGGCGGTACCTTTGCTGAGCAAATTATCCGGCCAACTGGACTTGTTGATCCGGAAATTGATATTCGCCCTGTCGATACGCAAGTTGATGATCTGATGCATGAAGCCAAAATTATGGCTGCTAAGGGGCTGCGCGTTTTGGTAACAACCCTTACGAAGCGCATGGCAGAAGATTTGACAGAATATTTGCATGAAAATGGGGTTCGTGTCCGATATATGCATTCGGATATTGATACCTTGGAGCGGATTGAAATCATCCGTGACCTAAGGTTGGGGTCATTTGATGTTTTGGTTGGGATTAACTTGCTGCGTGAGGGATTAGATATCCCCGAATGTGGATTGGTGGCAATTCTGGATGCTGATAAGGAGGGTTTCCTCCGGTCCGAGCGATCGCTTGTACAAACCATTGGCCGAGCGGCGCGAAACGCCGAAGGTCGGGTTATCTTGTATGCAGATAAAATTACAGGATCAATGGAGCGTGCGATTGGTGAAACAAATCGTCGCCGCGAAAAGCAACTCGCCTATAATCAAGAGCATGGTATTACACCCAAAACCGTTAAGAAGAATGTTGGTGATATCATCGAACATACAGCAAGCGGTGATTATGTAACTGTTGATATTGGCGAAGATGCAGTTCACCGTGTCGGTTCGAATTTGAAGGTTCATTTGGCCGAACTTACGAAGAAAATGCAGGATGCCGCTGAAAACCTGGAATTTGAGGAAGCTGCGCGCTTGCGTGATGAAATCAGGCGATTAGAAGCCGGCGAACTTGGTATTGAGGATAAGCGGTTGAAGCCCAAAGGGCGCTCAATGGGTGGTAAGCCCGGCACACGCACGAAAAAAGCGAAGAGCCACCGCAAGATGACATAACGGGTAACGGGTTCGCCAGGGTTATCCGAGCTTTTATATCACACCATACCTAGCGAAAGTGTGACTTTGGCTTCATTGGCGCGCTCGGCCCTATGTTTATATATTTACGCATAATAGTCATGAGGTTTGTTATGCGTAATTTCTCTATTCATATTGTAGTGTTTACCTTGTTCGTAGCGGTGTCACAAACCGTGTTAGCAGGAACAGATAAGTCAGAAACATACGTTGATGATACTGTTTTTAAGGTGTTGTTTTACACGACCGATCCAGCGGTAACGCGGAGTGCACTTGACGAAATAGAAAAGGATTGGTCGCCTGCATATATACCTCAGCTTCTGGAATCAGCACGGTTTGCTGCTTCGCGGCGTGTTTCAATCGATATCTTGGAATTGTTACAGAGAAAAACCGGAGAAGATATTGGGGATGACCTTAACGGTTGGTATCAGTGGTTATGGAACCAAAATGAACAAATAACGCCTGCCTATGCGGACTTTAAAGCTGATTTATATCGCCAAATTGACCCCAAGTTTGAGAAATATTTTGCAGACCGACAGGATAGTGCCCGTATTCGTTTGGATGAAATTCGTTGGGGTGGTGTCGTACAGGACGGTATTCCACCGCTTCGCTATCCCGAAATGCTTTCTGCCTCTGACGCTGATTATCTGGATGACGATAATATTGTTTTCGGGATTGAAATCAATGGTGATGCACGCGCTTATCCCAAGCGAATTCTCGCTTGGCACGAGATGTTTGTTGACGATATTGGAGGCGTTAATATTGCGGGTGTTTATTGTACTCTCTGCGGAACAGTTATTCCCTATGTAACCGAATTTGATGGTGTTCAACATAAGCTTGGGACAAGTGGTTTCTTGTATCGTTCGAACAAGCTGATGTATGACGAAGCGACACAATCCTTATGGAATACCATAAAGGGTGAACCTGTTCTTGGTCCCCTTGCAGGCAAAGGTATTGCGCTTAAGCATTTAAGCGTGGTTACAACCACATGGGGGAATTGGAAAAAACGCCATCCTGAGACAACAGTATTATCGCTTGATACCGGGCATTACCGCGATTACGGGGAAGGCATCGCATATCAGGAATATTTTTCGACCGATCGCTTGATGTTCAATACACCCTTTCAGGATAAACGCCTGAAAAACAAACAAGAAGTTCTGGCGCTTAGGTTTCAGTCGGCGCCTGAGGACCAGTTAGCGATTGATACTGAATTTTTGAACAGGCATCCAATTTATTCCGATCAGGTTGGGTTCCAGAAACTGGTTGTATTGACAGATGATAGTGGTGCCAACCGTGTTTATGACCCTGAGGGGGTTGAATTTGCATCTTATGACCGTGCCTCAACACTAAAAGACAAAAAGGGCGGCACGTGGCGATTGACGGAAGAGGCCTTGATTGCGGGCGATGGTCGCAAACTAAATCGCCTTCCGTATCACCGTGCGTTTTGGTTTGGTTGGCATGCAACATATCCCAAAACACGACTGGTTAAATAACTGGCGCATTATTTTAGCTGTTAGTCTAGCGATGTGGGCCTTGCTATTCCTGGACCAAGGGAGTCTGTTAAGCCTTGTAGAAAGGTCAAAGAACCTTCGAATTTGGGATCTGCCCTATGAAGTTCGGCCATGATTGCGGTTAGGAAAGCGATCACATATTCATTGGATAGGTATGAGACATAGTCATTTGCGAGTTGTGTTTTGACTTTATATTCGAGCGGTTGGAAATTTGACGCAAGTTTAACGAGGTCATGGAAATCAATGTTGCCAGCGATGATTTCGCTCATATTGCAAATGTTTTCATCGCAGTTTTTAACAGACCTATCGATTTGATAGGTGACGAGGTTAGTACCGCCCGGCAAGGTAATGCCATAATAGTTGCGCCATTTTGGGGCGCCGTTTTGGCTCAAATTTATTGGTTCAGGCTTTGATTTATATCCGACCCCAATATAAATTTGAATTTTAATATTGTGTATGTCTTTGACGAATGCACGCAGTAAAACATCTTCCGAATAATCAGTGAAAAAGTTTAGTTTGGAGATGTTTTTCCCATATATTTGGGCTTCCTGGTCAAATTTGTCACCAGCAATAACTGAGGCAGATCGAATAAACCCTCTAATTTTTCTTTGGCGTTTCTTCAGTTTTTTATCGTATTGCTCTTGTTGTTTTCTGAGCGCCTTTGCATTCCTTCTGGCAATTTTTAAAGCTTTTCGGTGAAGCTTTCTCTGTGATTTTGTTAGTGATGATCTATCAATTGCTTTCAGTTCTTCAAGTGACATTTTTGAAAAGGCATGTTCGGCCTGCAAATCATGAACAGAGCCGTCTTTCTGCATAATATGGATTGGTTCAAGTGTACTGGCTATGAAATCCGCTGATACGGGCTTGATAGTATTGAAAATAAGCATGAACAGGTAAATGAGTGCATAATGAGATATGACTTTCATACTGATTCCCCAATGTTAATCATGCATATTTTAGGTGTGTAATGACAACTTATGATGTTTTATGTCGACATGGAACAAAAAAAGAACATATTTGAATATCAGTTGATAGTAATATCGGAGATTCGGTTTTTCAAAAATTGCTCAAGCGACAGATTTATACCGCTTTGCAATGCGCGATCGAAATTGGCTTTAGCGTCATCATTATTGCCGCATCTATGGCAAAATTCCCCGAGTACCAGATAATATGGTGCGTAGTTCTTGATCTGCTTGTCATTGGATAAGGTTTCTAACAGTTGTTGTGCTTCAGATAAGTTTCCTTGCATCATCTCTACAATTGCTCTGTTCAGTCGCACAATTGGGGACGGGGTCATGTCGTTTAATTGTTTATATAGATTGCTAAGCAATTGCCAATTCAATCCACTACCATCAGTTGGTAATATATGGACGGAGGCAATCGCGGCTTCAATATGGTACCGTGATAGCGCTGATGTGTTTTTTGAAGCACTTAAATGTGCAAACCCTTCATTAATCAATGATCTATCCCAAAGCGATTGGTCTTGATCTTTGAACAGGATAATATTGCCGTCTTTATCGAACCGTGCTTCAAATCGGGCACTTTGAAAACAAATGATTGCAGCGATTGCATGGCCAGAGGGGGTTTGCGTTTGTTCGTTGGCCAATAGTAGTTTGATCAAACGTAATGCCTCAAAAGCTAATTCTCGCTGGATAGTCGTGTGTGAATTTGTTGATGAATACCCGATAGAAAATAACAAATATATTGCTTTGTGAACCAGCGTTATTCCCTGTTTCATTTCAAATATTGTCGGGCTTTTAAGTGTTGCTTTTCTGTTGGACCGTAATTTCCTTTTGGTTCTGGATAATAGCTTTGCGATTGCATGTTCACTCATTAGAAGAGCAGCGGCGATATCACCCGCTGTGAAACCGCACGCAAGATTGAGCGTTAAGCATAATCTCTCTTTCTCATTTAAATCCTGTCGGCAACATAGGAAGAATAGTTGTAATTCAGTATCCTGAATTTGATCACCTGTCAGAACGTTTGACGGAATATCACTAACAGTATCTTTGTCCTCTATTTGGTTCGTCAGTATTTCCCTGTTTGTTTTCCTGATTTGATCATAGGCTTTGTTGCGTGCCACCCGGTTAAGCCAAGCTCCGGGGTTGTCAGGAAGGCCAGAGAAGCTCCATTGATGTAAGGCCGCACTTATTGCTTCTTGCACCATATCTTCAGCGAGTTCTATGTTGTTTTGTCCGATACGAGAAACCAGATCTGCAATCAGGCGACCTCGTTCTCGCCGGACGGTAGTATCAATCAGCTTTTTGATTTCAATCGACATCGTGAATTTGTCGTATCTCAAGGCTTTCATTATGAACAAGGTGTGGGCATGATTTGGCGGTCTCAATAGCATGATTATAATCGTCAGCCTTGATGATCATAAACCCACCTAAAACTTCCTTAAGTTCGGTAAAGGGGCTATCGTGAACTTCAATATTGCCAGAAGATTTGGTAAGGGTTTTGCCCGCAGCCGGAATAAGTTTTTCCCCGGCTTGATAAATACCCTCAGCGGTAAGTTTTTCGATCCAGGCAATATAGTCTTTTACGATATCCATCATTTTTGCATCAGATAGATTATCGTAACGGTCAGGCTTGTGATTAAGAAGAAGGGCAAAATTGCTCATATCGGTTTCCTTTTCGAAAATATTATGAACGCTGCAAAATTGCTGCATTCATAATAACGTCGATTGAGCGCGCGGAAAGCGGACATTTATTTTATATTTTTTTGTCTGCGCAGAAAATTCTGCTCAATCGAACTTATCGACCAATGTTTTTGCTGCGTCTTTCCATTAAGACGACATCACGCCATACGCCGTTCAGTTCACCAAGCTTTTCACGAATGCCGATCTGTCTGAAACCACATGACTTATGAAGGCCGATTGAACCTTTATTTTCTTTCAAGATACTCGCTTGCAGTGTCCAGTATCCCATTCGCTCTGATGTCTCAACAAGAGCGTTTAACAAGACTTTGCCAACCCCCTGGCCACGTGCGTGTGCACCAACATAAATGCTCACCTCGGCAACACCGGCGTAACAACAACGGTCAGAAACTGGCCACATTACTGCCCATCCTGCGATTGTGTTGTCCCAGTCCCACGCAACAAGGCGACTGTCAGGCATGCTGGACACCAACCACTGTGACTCGCTTTTGGGTTCGGTCTCGAAGGTGGCGTTACCAGTTTCGATACCCTCTTTATAGATTTGTTCTACAACAGGCCAGTCTTCGTGCACATATGGTTTGATATTTACCAAGAACCCCTCCCATAAGGTCTGTGAATGTCACATCAATGTAAAAGGGATCGCATAAATGTGGCAAAAGGGCAAGCTATGGCGTAAAGACTGAGTTTGGTTTTATAGTTACAGTAATTGGTATTAACATTGGAGTGGGGTCATGGTGAAAATTTCAAGACGCGCAATGATGCAGTATGCAAGCGGTATGGCTGCACTTGCGTTAGCGAAGCCGACAGTTGCAGGTGAATGGCAGGATGTTAAACCACGGTTTTTGGACTATCCCTTTAAACTGGGCGTAGCGTCCGGGGATCCACTACCATCAGGTTTCGTGATATGGACGCGGTTGGCACCCAACCCCTTTGATCCCACGGCAACTGGTTATAAGGCAATTGCTGTTGGCTACGAGGTTGCGCTTGATCCCAATTTTAAGCGAGTTGTGCAACAAGGAAGGGTTTTGGCACATCCTGAAAATGCACATACAGTTCATGTGGATTTGGTTGGCCTTGATGCAGGTCGTGAATATTGGTACCGCTTTAAGGCTGGCGATGAAATTAGCCCTGTAGGGCGTGCGATTACGACCCCTATGATTGGGGCATCACTGGATCAAATGCGGTTTGCTTTTGCCAGTTGCCAGCAATATGAAATGGGATACTTCAGTGCATACCGCGATATGGTTGCGCAAAACCCTGAACTGATTATTCACCTTGGCGATTATATATACGAAAGCACATGGGATAGCTCGCTTGTGCGTCATGTCCCTGTTAATGAAGCAACAGACCTTACTGAATACCGGGCGATCCATGCTGCTTATAAATTAGATCAAGATTTGCAGGCAGCACACCGCCACACGAGCTGGTTATTTACCTGGGATGATCATGAGGTTGATAATGACTACGCCGATGATAAGGGCGAGCATTATGAAGATCCAAAAGAGTTCATAAAGCGCCGCGCTGCCGCTTATAAAGCATATTATGAACATTTACCGCTCAGAAGGTCAGCCCGTCCTGTTGGACCCGATATGAAACTTTATCATCGCTTATGGTTTGGTGATCTGGTTGAATTTAACATGATCGATAATCGTCAATACCGTGATGATCATGCATGCCAAACTGCTGAAGAGGGGGGATGGCAAACAATCGGTAGACGCTGCCGTGAATTGTTTGATCCGGCGCGAACTATTTTAGGTGCTGATCAGGAACGTTGGTTGAATAATGGATTTGCTCGGCGCGGCACCACATGGAATGTATTGGCGCAGCAAACAATCTTCTCTGACCATGACCGCGAAGTTGGTCCCGGCTGGGCTGTCGGGAGCGATGATTGGAATGGGTATCCCGCGGCGCGGCAGCGCGTGATTGATATGATCGGGCGCAGGAAGCCTAATAATCCTGTTATCATTGGCGGCGATGTTCATGCCTATTACACGGCTGATGTGAAAACAGATTTCAAAAACCCTGATTCAGAAACAATTGCTTCTGAATTTGTTTGCACGTCGATTACATCACCAAACTATTATCATAACCAGACGGTTGCGACCTTGCCTGAAAATCCGCATATTAAGTTTTTTGATGGCAGATACCGCGGATATTCGCTTGTTAATCTTACTAAAAAGGAATGGCGCACTGATTTGCGGACGATGAGTGATGTCACTGACCCGGCTGCATCGGCGACGACACTTAAAAGCTTTGTAATTGAAGCAGGTAAAGCGGGCGCCGTAGAAGCCTAACTTCTAACCAGACAATCCTAATCTGGATTGTCTGTTTGCTTTAAAATTCTTTTGAGAAAACCAGGCATGTGCGGTGTTATGTGCCTGATTTTTTTGTTAAGGTTTGGAAACTTTTTTCGCCATCCTTTCATCCGCCTCAGGATCAATGGATTGATGGCAGCAATCGTAAAGCCGATTATCATCAAAGGTAATCCAATCGGGATTGGTAACGGAAAGGTTGCCGCACCAACGATAATAAATATGCAGCCAATCGGGATTGCAGCCAATCTGGTGAAACGCTTCAAAATATAATACCTGTCAAATTTATTCGCTGTTTTCGACATGGGAACTGTTTATAAGAGGTGAATGCTTCGAATTCATGAATGTACTCGCGAGAACTGGTGAAAAATATGCGCATACTGATTTCTGTATTATTGATAGCTGTATTGGCTATGCACTCCGCCTATGCCGTTCAAGATACGAAACCGCCACTATCGTATGATTTTCAACTTGGTGATGACGGGGAAATTCAGGGCCCTGCTCGTAAATGGCTTGCTGAACGCGGTAAGCCTGCACGATTTGTGATGATTGGGGAAATTCACGGGCTTGCGGACGTACCAGTATTTTCCAAGTCATTATATAAATTGACAGACCGTACAGCCGTTGCCATTGAGACGGATGTTTGGGCAGCAAAAAAGCTCGAAGATTTGTCATACGACAAAGATGATAGCTTTGATCGGTATTTCGAGAGGCGTAGCAATCAATATGCAATTCCTTTTTATTCATGGAAAGAGGAAGCTGAGTTCTTAAACTCGGTTACAGAAATCGCAGGTGGTGTTCGCCCAAGTATTTGGGGCCTGGATCAGATATTTGCTTTTGGCGGTAAAATCATAACGGAACGATTGCGCGGCAAAATTAGAAAGTCGGAAACAAAGGCTGCACTCGATGCCTTTGAGAATAGTTTGGTAACCAGGCCTGTTATAATTGGATACGGTCGGCAAGAAGCAATAGAGCCGCTTTATCAAGCGCTTTTAAAAGAAGACGACATCGAAGTTCAGGAAATCGCGGAAGCATTAAAAGCTTCGAATGAAATCTATGCTCCGTTTACAAGGGGGGCAGGATCAGGGCTGATCGCTAATCAGCGGCGCGAGCGCATGATGAAAGAAATATTCTTTACCTATTTCTCGAATGCTAGAAAATATGCGGGCTTACAAAAGCCAATGTTAAAATTCGGTAAGTTCCATATGTACCGCGGAATTACGCCAACAGGGGTTGTGGGACTTGGTGGTTTTGTAGACGCTCTTGCTACAGCGCGCGGGGAGCCGACCCTGGCGGTTTCCATTGTTTGCGGTGAAGGTAGTGCAGCCAGACAATTTGATGGATCTGTAGAGACATGCTCTAATAACGACATAGAGAAAAGCAGGCCATTGATTGCAAAGCTCGCAGCCGAATCTTCCGGTAATCTTTTAATTGATACAGTTGCGCTGAGGGTGCATGGTGGCGAATTAATGAAGCTGACGTCTGATAGTGAAAGAGATGAGTTAGCGTCATTTGACGCTATTGTGATTATTAAAAACTCTAAACCCGCTACACAATTTGAAGCGAAAATTGAGGATATGGATTTAGGGGCAATTTTACAGGCAGAGAGCGAGCGCTAAGAGAAGCTCTGTAAATTCGCGAGATTATGTGAAGGATAGATAATGGCAGATTTTTTTGATGCTCTGAATGAAAAGCATATCGAGTTTATTAATGCTCAGCCTATGTTTTTTACCGCAAGTGCTTGTTCAACGGGGCGTATTAACCTCAGCCCCAAAGGAATGGACGGGAGCTTTAAGGTATTTTCCGGCAAATTATGCGGGTATGTAGATATAACCGGAAGTGGCAATGAAACTGCTGCCCATATCAAAAATGATGGGCGTGTGACGATAATGTTCAATAGTTACACACGAAATGCTTTGATCCTGCGGATTTACGGTAAGGGCAGGGTTCTGCGCCCGCAAAACCCTGATTATGCTGAGTATATCAGCGAGTTCCCCCAATATAATGGAACCCGTCAGGTCATTTTGATTGATGTCGAATCTGTTCAAACCAGTTGCGGATATGGTGTTCCAACAATGGAAGTCATTGAGCAAAAAGAGACACTGACAAAATGGACAGGCTCAAAAGGCGAGGAAGGTATTTCTGAATACCAGCAACAGAAAAATTTAAAATCAATCGATGGTTTTGATACAGGGCTAAATGATTGATGGTTTCTTTGGTGGTTTTGACTAGGTTTCCCCATACATGAACGAACAAGACTATAATCGCCTGGTTCCCTTGAGGACGTATCTCGACACGCCACAAGCGCAAATGTTGAAGACCTATCTCGATGCCCAGGGAATAATGGTTTTTCTTAATGCTGAACATGTTTCGGCGATGAATGAAGGGCTGAAAACTGATATCCTGATTAGGGAAATTGATAAGGTACGGGCAGAGGCTGCGCTAAAAGATATCGAAGTCCTCTCGTGTCATCAACGCCATAAGCTTCAAGATGGTGAGGCATTGGATGATGAACCACCATCATGCCGTCAGTGCGGTGCTATGGATATTCATGCCTTTGAAGGTGAAGTTCCAACGTTCATTCCGGGCATAAGAATTGCCACACACGCTGAAGATGTTTGGGTTCATTGTCACCAGTGTGATAGTTATTACCGCGAAGGTAAACGAAGGTTTTCGTCTGTTTCAGTTGCTTTTATGTGGGCAGTAACATTAGGTGCTGCTGCCCTGTCTATATACTGGCTGATTACATGGATCAGGTGGCTATAAAATGTTTTAATAGCTGTAGTTTTCAAAGACCTTGGTTACGTCACCACCCCAATCGTTATTGAAGCGGGCCAACAGGTCATCCGCGGGTGTCATGCCAGATTCTGCTGTTTCCCACAGTGATTTTAAGAAACCCTGTTCACTATCGCCGCTTGTGCTTAATTTTGCTCTGTTTTTCAGGCCGAGGTCAGAAATAGATAGGACTTCTTTTGCAAGTTCTTGAAATGTCTTGCCGCGAATGGTTGTCAGCATACCATGGGCTGGCGCATCATCGCGCATCTGTTCCATTTCTTCAATTGACCAATCTTTCACAAGGCCCCAGGCAGCTTTTTGCGCAGTATCATCATACAAGAGGCCTACCCAGAAGGCTGGTAGAGCACACAGGCGTGACCATGGGCCGCCATCCGCGCCGCGCATTTCCATATATGTTTTCAGGCGCACCTCTGGGAAGAGTGTTGTCAGATGGTCTTGCCAATCCGTAAAGGTTGGTAATTCGCCTGGTAGTTGGGGAAGTTTGCCGTTCATGAATTCTCTGAACGATTGGCCTGCAACATCAACGAATTTACCGTCGCGTTTTATGAAATACATTGGAACATCGAGAACATGATCGACATAGCGCTCGAACCCCATACCGTCTTCAAACACGAAGGGTAACATCCCGCAGCGGTCAGGGTCCGTATCGGTCCATACATTACTGCGTAAGCTTTTAAAACCGCCAGGACGCCCTTCTTTAAACGGAGAGTTTGCAAATAGTGCTGTTGCAAGTGGTTGGAGAGCCAGTGAAATACGGAACTTTTCCACCATGTCGACTTCGCTTGCGAAATCTATATTTACCTGAACTGTACATGTCCGCAGCATCATGTCGAGGCCAAGGTTGCCCTTAAGTGGCATGTAGCGGCGCATAATATCATACCGCCCTTTTGGCATAACGGGCACGTCGGAGCGTTTCAGGGTTGGATGAAACCCTAGACCTAAAAAGCCGATGTCCAGTTCTTCACCGATTTCCTTGGAAGCATTCAGGTGCTCACTGGTTTCATTGCAGGTTTGATGAATTGTTTCAAGCGGTGCACCAGACAGTTCAAATTGTCCACCTGGTTCCAGAGTAATGGAAGCACCGTCTTTGACAGCGGCGATTATATTGCCATCTTCTTCCACAGGTGCCCAGCCACGTTCTACGAACGCATTAAGAACATCCTTTACGCCTGCTTTACCGTTGCCCCCTTCATAGGTGAGCGGGCTATTATCAGTGCGGTGGAAAATAAATTTCTCATGTTCCGAGCCAATACGCCATGTCGATCGGTCTGGAGAGTTACCACTTTCAAGATGTTCAACAAGCTGCGATTTTGATTCTATCGGCATTTGCGCATGTGGCATACGGATTTATCCCCAAGCTATTTATTGGTATATGCTAGTTCTCTTAGATTGTTGTACTGCGTTCATCAAGCAAACAAATCATCATATCACACTGACGTGACCTTTGGATAAGTTATCCTAAGAGTTAAGTTTATCTATTCTATTGTGAAACGGACCAGTCACCCACTGCTGCCTGCCAGAGTGTGATCGCTGATATAGCGGCTGTGTCTGCCCGCAGTACACGTGGCCCCAACGACACTACCAGAGTGTTCGGTTGGCTTTTGATTAATTCACGCTCATAATCATCGAAGCCACCTTCTGGCCCGATCAATATCCCGCATTTGTCAATCCAATGGGCGGATTGGTATTTTTTTAGCGCTGAATAGGCGTCATCGCCTGATAAATCTTCGTCACAGAACATTAAAGCCCTGTCTGTAGGCCATTGGTCAATTAGTTTTTCTAACTTAAGGGTTTCGCCAATGGTGGGTACAGTCAAGCGCTCACATTGTTCCGCGGCTTCAATAGCGTTTGCGTGCATACGTTCGGTTTTTACCCTATCCACGATTGTCCGGCGGGTCAGAACCGGAATAATATGTCCTACGCCAAGTTCAGTGGCTTTTTGCGCAATGAAATCAAGACGTGCTTTTTTGATGGGTGCAAAAGCAAGCCACAGGTCAGGTTCAGTTTTCTGAGGCTGTGTTTGTTCTAGCGCTTTGAGCGTAACTGAGCGCTTGTTTGCATCAATAATTTCCGAGAGCCATTCGCCGTGACGCCCATTAAAAGTTAGCAACTGATCGCCCGGGTTTTTCCGCATAACATTCCCGAGATAATGTGATTGCTCCTTATCAAGGCTAAGGACTTGGTTTTCAGTTAAGTCCTCACTCACATAGAGCCTGATATTTGTATTGTGACGCATAGTTACTCCCAAATTCTGTTAACGGTGTGGCGTGAGGTATCGTTTGTGTCAAGCATTAGAAAATAGATGTGTAAAAAATAATTGACACAATGAATATAAATTCATACATAGAAAATGTAAAAAATATTAGACAATGAGAATAGGATAATTAACATGTCATTTTATGAGAAAAGTAATGTTGCAATGCTGATAACTATAATCGGTGTGTATGGTTGGTATTTTTTTTTGGTACTGGGTATTGCAGATAACGTGCCTGTAGATGAACACCCTATTGCGGTTGCTGTTATTTCTGTGCACCTTGCTATCACAGTTGGGCTAATGGTTTTGGTAGGCATTATAGCTCATGTTGCTATTGCTCTTTACGGGCTTAAAAAAGAAGGTGAAGTTGGTGATATGGCTGACGAGAGAGATAAAACTATCGAAATGCGGGGTGATCAGAAAGGCGGATTTATCCTTGGGATTGGTGTGGTACTGACGGTCGGTCTGATGTTAATTGAACAATCCAATTTTGTAGTTGTGAATGTTTTACTTGGGGTTCTGGTTTTGGCCGAGATAGTCAAAGGCATTTCCAAGTTAATTGATTATCGCCGAGGTATATAAGGGGATTAAAAATGGCAAAAAAAACCCATATTACCAACGATATCAGGACTTTGCGATTTATGGCAGGCGAAATGACCCAAGCCGAACTGGCTCGGCGTGTAGGAGTAACGCGCCAGACAGTTATTGCGATTGAACAGGGGCGCTACTCGCCATCGCTAGAAGTTGCCTTTCAAATCGCGGAGGTTTTTAACGTTCCCCTAGAAAAAGTATTCCAATATCCAACAGTTCATAAAAATGATCAGAATGAATAAATAAAACCCGGTCATGGACAGCGAGCATGATGGTATAAAGCCAGACAGAATATTCTGTCTGGCTTTTGCTTGACTTGGATAAAGACTAAGCGTAGCGAAAATGCATGAAAAAAGAGCAAATGGATATCATTGAAACGGCGGATGCTGTTGAAGGCAGTTGGGTTTACCGAAATGCCCCTACTTTCCTTCGGCCTTATCTTAAACTTGCGCGGATGGATCGGCCCGTTGGCACATGGCTTTTGCTGTGGCCTTGCTGGTGGTCTCTTGCTTTGTCAGGAAACGGCGTGATCAAAAATGACCCGATCACTTTTCTTTATTATTTGAGTATTTTTGCGCTTGGCGCGCTCGCGATGCGCGGCGCGGGGTGCACCTACAACGACATTATCGATAAAGATTTTGATGCTCAGGTAGAGCGTACAAAGTCGCGGCCGATACCCGCTGGTGAAGTGAGTATCAAACAGGCATGGGTTTTTTTGGGATTTCAGTGCCTCATTGGTTTGGCGGTTTTGTTGCAACTGGGTGTTTTTGCCATTTTTGTCGGATTGGGGTCGCTGTTGCTCGTGGCGGCTTATCCATTCATGAAGCGAATCACATACTGGCCGCAGGCATGGTTAGGTTTAACCTTTAACTGGGGGGCTCTTGTTGGTTGGGCAACAATTGAAGGCTCATTGAGCGCAAGTCCGCTTGTATTATATGTAGGATGTGTGTTCTGGACACTTGGTTATGATACGATATACGCCCATCAGGATAAAGAAGATGACGCCTTGGTTGGTGTGAAATCTACGGCCCTTGCATTAGGTTCGAATACCAAGCCTTGGCTATTGGTATTTTACAGCATTTTTACAATTTCGATCTTTTTATCAGGATCGCTTGCAAATATGGGGCTGATCTATTACATCAGCGCCCTGATAGCAGGGCTTCATCTGGTATGGCAAGCGTCGCGCGTGGATATTAATAGCCCTGATGATTGTTTGAAAATATTTAGATCTAATATTGGTTTTGGTTGGATAATTTTTATTGGCATTATTGCTGATCAGGTCATCTTCTGAGCAATAGCAATATTGATATAGTTGGATTTATAAGAGGAATTAAGCGTGGATATTAGCAAGATTGCTATTGGTGAAGATGCTCCTTGGGACGTTAATGTAATCATTGAAGTACCAGCAGGTACTGAACCTGTAAAATATGAACTCGATAAAGACTCGGGCGCGCTTTTTGTCGATCGTATTATGCATACAAGTATGCGCTACCCTTGTAATTATGGTTTTATCCCGCACACACTGGCTGATGACGGTGATCCGGTTGATACAATTCTTGCAAACCATACGCCGTTTATGCCGGGTTCTGTTGTGCGTTGTCGCCCGATCGGCGTTTTGATTATGGAAGATGAAGCAGGCATGGATGAAAAACTGCTTATGGTGCCAGTTGATAAACTGCACCCGTTCCATAGTGATGTGAAAAGCTATGAAGAATTACCGGAAATTTTCTTAAATCAGATTGCCCATTTCTTTGAGCATTACAAAGATCTAGAGTCTGGTAAATGGGTGAAAATTAAGGGCTGGGAAGGCGCAGAAAAAGCGGCTGAACTGATTGAAAAAGCAATTGCTGCCTACAAGGACTAAGGTTTGTCCGCAGTTAGTGAATTATGGCCTCATTGAGTAATCAGTGAGGCTTTTTATTTGATTTCTGTCTCACGGAGGATACGGCGATAGGGAACGGGTAAGCGGCGCGTAATCAAATCCATTGAGCGATCAAAAATACTAATCCGAGACCGTGCCCAACGAACACCATTAGCGGCTCTTGGGGTTGATGGTATTAAAAACATTAACCCGATAACAAAAAAGATAATCCCAAATGGTATAGGGGTTAGCATTCCGATTACGCCAATAAAGCATAATATACTGCCTGTAATCCGTGCAAGGATGCGGCCCATTGGTTTTTCTCCAGCTGCTGTCTTATTATTTATATCAATTAGATATAGGGATTGTGTAAGCACGCTACAAGGGATAGTGCTTGCCATCACATATATTTGACAAAACTGATATGAACCTACTGAGGCCTACAAGGGATAACGTCTGCATGAATGATACAAAAAATAATACTCTTCTCATGCCTGCAGTGTGTGGCTTGATATGTTTAACCGCACTGGCTGTTGATTTGTCACTACCTGCCATTCCACTGATTACAAAACATTTTTCTGTGCCCCAAGGATACGGCCAATATGTAATCAGTATTTTTGTACTTGGTTATGCGATTGGGCAATTATTTTGGGGGGCGTTTTCAGATATGTTGGGGCGGAGGAAAGTCCTGATTGTCGGACTAGCGCTTTTTGTCATAATCGGCACTTTGAGTGCACTTGCTCAAAATTTTGAACAATTGATCGCGCTACGGTTCCTACATGGTGTTTCAGCAGGTGTCGGCCCTGTTATTGGCCGCGCCATTGTTCGTGACATATCGGATGGTAACGAGACTGTTCGTTTGATGGCGCTCGTTACTTCCATTTTAGGGTTGGCACCATTATTCGCGCCATTAATGGGCAGTGGTATTATTGCCATCTCAACGTGGGATTACACGTTCCATGCCGTATCTGCGTTCGCGGTTATATTATTCCTCTCTGTTTTGTTCTTTGTACCAGAAACCAACCGCCCCGAGAGAGGGCTCAGCGGTTTCTCCTGGGGGTTCGTTGGTAAATTATATAAAACTGCCTGTGATATTGTTGGGAATAAGCATAACATAATTTCTTGTATGTTGGTTGCTGTTCCCTTTGGTGGTTATTATGCAATTCTGACTGGGTCCCCTGCTGTATTGAATGACGTATTTGGCTACAATGAGACCCTGTTTGGGCCTTTGTTCGCGATCGTAGCTGTTTTCTGGTTTCTCGGGGCCACATTCTCGCGCAAATACACGGGAAGGCTTGGCATAGGCAAACTTAAACGAATGGCAAGTTTTTTACTTTTGCTTGCAGGTGTTTCTGTTTTTGCCAGTGCTTATTTTACATTGCCATTTTATGTGTTTTGGGCGTCTTGTGCGCTGTATATTGCGGGGGTGGGGATAATGATACCTGTTGCAACTGCGGCGGCACTTGCGCCTTTCCCAGAGGCTGCGGGCGCAGCAGCCGCGCTTTTAGGGTTAATCCAGATGGGGCTTGGTGCATTGACTGCGGTTGTTGTTGGCCTCATGTATGATGGGGATACAGGCTCTATGGCAATGGCGATGTTGGCGCTAAGTATTGTTGTTATGGTTTTATATATGATGGATGGGTTTGTTTCTGAGACACAAGATAGTTAGTTGCAAATGAAACTATTTGGCTATATTTGATGCTCAGTCGATAATATCTGTTTGGAGATACATATGCGAAAGATCTATGAAAATGCGACTGCCGCGTTGGATGGTTTGTTGTTTGACGGCATGACGATGATGGCCGGCGGGTTTGGTTTGTGTGGCATTCCCGAAAACTTGATCGCCGCGACCCACCAGGCAGGTGTTAAGGACCTCACTGTTATTTCAAACAACTGTGGTGTTGATGGTTTTGGCCTTGGTATCCTTCTTGACGCTAAACAGATTAAGAAAATGATCAGTTCCTATGTCGGTGAAAACAAGGAATTTGAACGCCAGTACCTGGACGGCGAACTGGAGCTTGAGTTCAATCCACAAGGTACGCTTGCCGAACGTATTCGTGCGGGCGGCGCTGGTATCCCGGGCTTTTATACGAAAACGGGCGTGGGTACAGTGATTGCCGATGGTAAAGAGCATAAAGATTTTAACGGCGAAACCTACATTATGGAAACTGGGCTTGTTGCCGATGTGTCTATCGTTAAGGCTTGGAAGGCGGATACGGAAGGCAATCTGATTTACAGGAAAACAGCCCGTAACTTTAACCCGATGATGGCAACCGCTGGTAAGGTAACCATTGTCGAGGTTGAGGAAATCGTGGAAGCGGGAACACTTGATCCTGATCATATCCATACGCCGGGTATTTTCGTGCAGCGCCTGATTAAAGGAGAGCATGAGAAACGTATCGAACAGCGCACGGTTACCACGCGATCAGATAACGGGGAGGCAGTATAATGACTGAGCAAAACACTATGCAGACGGGCTGGGACCGCAACCAAATGGCGGCACGCGCTGCACAGGAATTGGAAGACGGTTTCTATGTCAACCTTGGAATTGGTATCCCGACGCTTGTTGCCAACTATATCCCTGAAGGTATCAACGTAACCCTACAAAGCGAGAATGGAATGCTTGGCATGGGGCCATTTCCGTTTGAGGAAGATATTGATGCTGACCTGATTAATGCGGGCAAGCAAACGATTACTGAGCTTCCAACCTCAAGCTATTTCTCAAGCGCGGATAGTTTTGGCATGATCCGTGGCGGTCATATCGATCTATCGATTTTGGGGGCTATGGAAGTCGCTGAAAATGGTGACCTCGCCAACTGGATGATCCCTGGCAAGATGGTGAAGGGCATGGGCGGCGCGATGGATCTTGTTGCTGGCGTTAAGCGTGTTGTCGTGTTGATGGACCATACGAATAAGGCGGGTGTATCCAAACTTCTAAAGGCGTGTACACTTCCGTTAACGGGCACGAAAGTTGTGGACCGGATTATCACGGGCCTCGGTGTCTTTGATGTGGCTGAAGGCGGCCTTAAGGTGGTTGAGCTTGCGCCAAACATTACCATGGACGATGTAAAGGCCAAAACCGAGGCTGCGATCATCGAATAGCTTCTGTATTATTAACTGATAACGAATTGTAGGCTCTGAATGTATTCAGGGCCTTTTTTCTTGATTGAGTGCGTAAAACAGCGTTTCATGAAACTAGATAGTGGGGGAAATCATGAAAACAAGCGATAAATGGATATTGTCTTTTGGACTATGGTCAGGGGCATCGCTTGCTACTGGAATATTTAGTATTTGGTTATATGAGTTGATAGTCTGGGCTGTCAGTGATGTGACAGGCGAGTTAACTCAGTCTGCCATCAACTTGTCTGATATACTATACAATATCTTACGCAGTTTCATTTGTGTTTTGCTGGTCAGTTGTTTTTATAGAAGTTCAATGAAAGGAATAGCGTTCAAATTCGCCACCTGGGCACTGATATTTAAATTGATTAGTGATTTCAGCTTTTTTATTACGGCGTTTGAATTAGTCTCAAATCGGAATAGCGATTGGAGCGCAATTAATTTCTCTGAATATGTGGGCATATTATATAGTATGCTCGGTTATATATTAGGTGCATTCTTTGTTGATTTTTGTCGCTTGGAAACGGGGCCCAGTGCTAAAGGTCGAATATGGATATACAATTGGCTAGAGATAAAAACCGGGCCTTTAGTGTGTTTATCAAGAACACGATTTGTTCAAAACATGAAGCAAGTTTATTGAGTATTGGACGATATTTAAAAACTGCTTTTTTGGGTCTGTGCGTATATATGTCATTTTACAATTTGCTGAGCGTCATAAATGCATTTGTTTTATTGCCGTTGAATTTATTACCGACGCCTGAGCCAGAAACAATAGAAGCTTTGACCTTTGTAGGTGTTATGTATGGCATTGGATTGTGTAGCCTTTACTTTGCCTCAAAATTCGTTATCGCTTGGATGTTAGAATTTAAATACAGAGTAACATTATGGGCTTTGGTGATTGCTTTTTTCATTGCGAATTATTTTATCATCTTGGCGATCATAGATAGCTGGCATAGTGACCCGATTGCATGGGGGGCTACTTTAATCGATATAATGATTCAGGGTATCATGTTCGTTGGCTTTCCCTATTTCCATGCGCATAGATTTAAAGTGGTGAGAGAATGATGCAAAAATTAAAATTGCTTTGTGCTTCGATAGCGTTGACGGGCTCAGTGTTTGTATTTGATGTACGAGGCGCTGAAACATTGGAACTCCATCCGCAAACAGCAAAAACAAATGGCCCCATTACTCCGCTTCAAAGTCTTTACGACGTAAAGCACTATGCTCTGCAAATCGATGTTCAGCCAGATAACCAGTTTATTCGCGGCGAAGTTACGATGACGGCTAAATCGTTGGGTGTGATGACCACTGTTGAACTTGATCTTGATCCGCGATTTGAAACCCTTGCAACAAAAATCAATGGAAACTCTGTTCCCTTTAAAAAAGAAGGGGGGAAACTGTTACTGTCAGGTCGACAGATGTCTGCGGGCATGGAATTTACAACAACAGTTCAATATCAAGGCCACCCACATGTGGCTGAACGTGCGCCGTGGGATGGTGGATTTGTCTGGACGAAAACACCGGATGGTCAGGACTGGGTTGGTACTGCGGTGCAAGGCAATGGTTGTGACCTTTATTGGCCGTGCAAGGATCACGTTTATGACAAGGCTGATAGTGGCGCAGATATGGTTATTACTGTTCCGAAACATTTATCTGCCGTGATGAATGGTAAGCTGATCGAAGAACGCCAAAATGATGATGATACCAAATCCTTCCATTGGCGGACGGTCAATCCGATTGCCGCTTATCATTTGGCCTTAAATGTTGGTCCGTTTAAAAAATACGAATTAACCCATCATAATAAAATTAGTGGTGCGGATGGCATCCCGCTCGTTTTTTATCATGTGACAGACGATCAGGATAAAATCGAGGGCTTAATCCGTGACGATTTTCTGAAACAATTGGCGTTTTTTGAAGATACGCTGGGGCCGTACCCATGGGGTAATGAGAAAATCGGGATTGTTGAAATTCCGTACCTTGGCATGGAACATCAAACTATGAATGGATACGGCAACGGTTTTAAACGGGACCCGCATGGTTTTGATTGGCTTATTCAGCATGAATTTTCCCATGAATGGTTTGGCAACTTGTTGACGCAGGAAGGAACGCGTGACTTTTGGCTTCATGAAGGGTTTGGATTTTATATGCAACCTGTTTATGCCCAGCATGTGCTCGGTGATATGGGATATGCGAGCTATATGTGGTCGCGCTACAATCAAATCGCGAATTGCACGCCTGTAGTACCGGACGGCGAAGCTTTTGGTGATTATTGGTCAGATAACGACCCCTATTTTAAAGGCGCATGGGTTATTCATACATTCAGGCGATTGGTTGGGGATGAGATATTCTGGCGCGTTGTAAGGCGTGCACTTTATGACACGGTTGATCCTTGGGCGCTTTCCTATCCGATTACGCCACAGCAACGAAATACCGAGGATTTTGTTAAGATCGCGAGCGAAGAAGCAGGGCGCGATATGGCCTGGCTTTTTGACACCTACCTTAAGCAAGCCACATTACCCGTACTGAAGGTTAATCAGAGCGAAGATTTGTTGGAGCTTAGTTGGGCGAATACACAGTCTGGCGATTTCCCAATGCCAGTTCCTGTTATGATTGATGGTACAATGACACTGGTCAATATGCCTGGCGGGAAGGGCTCAATCGAGATTTCTGAGAATTCCAACCATCAGATTGATCCACATATGTCTGTGCTCAGGGATTTTGGTACAAGCGCCAAATGTAGCCGTTAATTGCTTCCGTGTTTTCGGATAGCATTTCGGGAATATTTAAGTTTTTCAGAGAACATTTTTCTCGCAAGGTCGAAAAGAGTAAGGTCTTCATAAAAATGCTTTCTAAATTCAGGTTCGCCCATAATCCCGCCCTTGTTTAATAACAGGCGGTGGGTAAACTTTCGATTTGGAAGGTGTTTCTTACCGTTTGCAATTTCTCGGAACGAATAGGGTATCCAATCGGCCTCATTCAGATGGTTTTGCATTTCGAGTGTAACCCGTTTGATATCCGCTTCTGCTCCAGCACCCAGGCTATTCAGACTTTGATCCATTTTATCAGCGAGGTCAAAATAAGGTTCGTAGCCCCCGCCAACTAAACTCAGTTCTGGGAATGGGAAGTTTAAGCTTTCTTCGAAACTGTTTGTTTTGCGCTCCAGTTGATAGCGATAGGTCGTGAGCTTCACAAGTTCCAAATAGGCCCCCAAAATCCATAGCACTGAATATTGATGCCAAAGCCTTGGGTCTTGGAAACTTTTGTAAGCGTTTGAAATAAGACGGTCATTGTTTTGAACATAGCGAAGCGTTGTATCCGCGCAGTCTTTGAACTGTTCTTGGGTGTAGTTACCAGTTTTCTTGGCATTAATTAGGGCTTTAGCAAGCCCCATTATGGACGCCATGCTGGTGTATAATCCTTTTGAGAATAAAGGATCAATAAAACCAGCCGCGTGCCCCAACAGGCTATATCTGCTGCCATGTGCTTCTTTCGAACTATATTGAATTCGGCCACCACGGACCCAGGGACGAACGGATTTCGCATTCTGTAATTGCGCATACATGCTCGGGAATTTCTTGGTAAAATCCCAGAATTCTTCCTCTGGTGATAAGGATGTATCCTCAGGGTATTTTCTGGGGTCCAGCATCAGGCCAACACTGCAAAGCGGATTTGTCGATTCTGCATGATTGTCAAAAGGGATGATCCACATCCAACCGCCGTCAAAAATATGATGAAGTGTTCCTTCCTCGAGTGCATAGGGAATACCATATTTGCTCTGGGGATTACTGGTTTCATGCACCGAAGGTACATTAATCATATGCGTGAAAATACCACGGGCGTGTGTTTTTAAATCTTTGGTGCGAAGCTTGTTTTGGTCAGCCAAAATAGAGCGAAAACCACCCGCATCGACAATATATTTTGCGTTGAGAACATCATTCGCAGTTTTAACAATTACACCGCTATCATTGATATCAATTGTTTCAACTTTCGTGTTCTGGAACAGTTTTGCACCATATTTAACGGCTGTGGACGCCAGGAAATAATCGCTATCTTGTCGGTGAATATGAATTTCATGGCCGTAGGGTGCTTGAGGGATAACAGCCTGAATAACATGATCGGGGTTTTGAGTTTGGTTTCTTGTGTGGTGAATATAGCTAAAGTGACGCTTAACACCATGACTGGTGCTTATTTTGGGAAAGAAGTTCTCTGAGCTATAATATTCAAGCTCAGGTACATCATACACTTTTGCAAGCGATCTGAAAATTTCGGAGGTCTCCAAAATCATCGACTCGCCGATTGAAAATTTCGGGTGAACCCCGGCTTCACAAATAGCTACTTTTTGACCATGTCTCGCTAGGATACAGCCAAGAATACTACCGCTGATGCCTGCCCCAATAATGACAACGTCAACGGTGTGGGTACGAGCATTGGTATTGGGGTCAATAACGCTGGTTGTATCGACGGCGTTATTGGTGTCTTTGAACTCATTAGTTGACGTTGGCTTGGTCATAGTTATTCTTTTCATCTCAACCCGACACCAAGCTATAATTTTACTTGTTTGATTAGAAATCAACCTGCTTCAAGTATGTGTTACATCAATATTCTCAGATGGTTCCGACCATATAGAGCTGCCTGTGATGTGAAAGTTAACATCAACAGAACAGTCGTTACCTTGTTTTGGAAATGGCTAAATTTTTGACGTCATTTTGCTCAAAAAACATCTCTACATACTGCAAGGGTATGTTGTAGGCAGTGCAGAAAGACAGCAAGACTGCCTGATCAAAATAATGCACCTTGGGGAAGGCTTCGATATTTTTAATTAGCTGATAATGTGAAAACTGAGCCATTTTGCTGCACAGTTTTTGTATAGCCTCATTACTTACAAATAGCATATTGCCAGCGTATATATTATTCCACGGCAACCGTGTATCGGACTTTGTCGGAGTGTGGGAATAGATACCTGGGTCAGTATCTATTGGGATTAGGTGTGTTTTAAGGTAGCCATCAATGTCAGAGACAACACAGCGATGATAACGTTTGAGTAGCGATGGTAATACCCAAAAGCGCGACGTTGCGCACCATGTGCCGAAAGCGTCTCCATGTGTGGATAACCGATATGTTTCAAAGGATGCATGAATGCAAATGCCGTATTCTTCGCTTGCTTGATGTAGCAGCTTTGTATTTGGTCGAAAATTAACGCAGTGGATATGAAGATCCCATCCTTTCAGGTTAGATTTCTGAAGGAACTTTAGAAAATACCTGTCGAAATAGGCTTGATCACAAGCAGTAATGATACATTGATCGTTATTTTTCCCCTCAGAAACAGGCATGCCTTTTAAAGGGGAGGTCTGTTTTAAAAGGTTATCAATATATTCACGCGAAAAGAGAAAATTTACAGGGTAGAACGGGATAGCAAATTGGTCTGCGTGTAGTTTTGCGGTGACACAGTCTTTGACAATATTTTCAAAATTATGCGCGATATTGTTCTTGATGGCGGAATATAATGCCTCTCGGGTGAAGCGAATTCCTCGCTCAAGGTGCTGTTTTTTTACCTCGGAAATTATGTGCCCAAGTTTTGCAGATTTATCCGACGGCAATAATGGCTCTTGTTGGTACTTAAAAAATGCGAATGCGACAAGATAATCCCAGAATATGGGGGATAATTTTTCTGATTCTATTTTTTGCGTTTTGGCGAGAGCAGTATCTAAGAAAATCGATAGATCGAAATTCTTCCGATATGCGAATAAGGTGGCAACAGTTGTTAATGGGTAATCGAGGAAAACATCCGATGCGATGATTTTTGAGATGCCTTCATCGGTAATTTCCAGTTCAGGATTACTAATAATCTCGCTAAGTAGCGAAATCGGATCTTGTCCCCTGGGTTTATCTGAACTTGGGTAAGAGCCTGCACTCTTATCTAAAAAAGGTTTTAAAGCATTTATTGGAGTAACTGGGATATAGTTGCGTGTCTGAACACTCTCATACGCTGCTATAGCCTGCTCACATTGTTGCAATGTCGACTGTGCTTCTCCCTGATCTGCAAGGTGAAGCTTTATCCGCTCACGTATGATTTTAACGGGAGCATTGCTCATTAAAATGAAGTGCCACCAACAGTTAAGCCATCAATCCGTAGGGTCGGCTGACCAACACCGGCAGGAACTGTTTGACCGGCTTTGCCGCAAATTCCGACACCGTTGTCTAATTTCAGGTCATTTCCGATCATTGAAACGCGTGTCAGAACATCAGGGCCATTACCTATCAAGGTCGCGCCTTTGACGGGCTCCGCTATTTTACCGCCTCTAATGCGATACGCTTCGGTGCAGCTAAAGACAAACTTACCTGAGGTAATATCAACTTGACCCCCACCAAAATTAACCGCGTAAAGTCCATCATCGACACTCGCAATAATTTCAGCGGGGTCTTTGTCACCGGCCAACATGAAGGTATTGGTCATGCGCGGCATCGGCGAATGCGCAAAGGATTGGCGCCTGCCGTTCCCTGTTGGCTGCATTCCCATGAGACGGGCATTGAGGCGGTCCTGCATATAGCCTTTCAAAATGCCATCTTCGATCAATACGGTGCGCTCGGTCGGGGTGCCTTCGTCATCAACGCTTAATGATCCGCGACGAGCTTCGATTGTGCCGTCATCTAATACTGTAACACCGGGTGCTGCGACACGTTCACCGAGTAAACCAGCAAAAGCAGATGTTTTCTTGCGGTTGAAATCGCCCTCCAGGCCATGTCCGACGGCTTCGTGTAACAAAACGCCTGGCCAGCCAGGGCCTAGAACTACGGTCATTTCACCCGCTGGTGTATCCACACTTTCAAGGTTGACTTCGGCTTGGCGGATAGCTTCGTCTGCTTGCGCTTGCCAATTTTGTGGATCGAAGAGGTTGTCATAGGACCTCCGTCCACCGGCGCCGTCAAAGCCACTTTCCTGCCTGTCGCCGTTTTCCATAACAACGGAAACGTTTAAACGGACCAATGGTCTAATATCACGGACACGGTGCCCGCCAGCGCGCATGATCTCAACGGCTTGCCAGCTACCAAGTAGTGATGCGCTAACTTGTTTTACTCTTGCGTCTTTAGCGCGGGTGTAGGCGTCAATTTTCTCTAGTAAGGCTACTTTTTCAGCAAACTCAATTCCTCCGAGAGGGTTTTGATCTGAATATAGTTGCTTGTTTGAGCGCGCAGGCGCAGCACTCATTGTGCCTTCCTTACCTGCTTTGACAATACCAACGGTGGAGCTCGCTCGCTTAATGGCATCTTCCGTCAGTTCGTTTGAATGAGCGTATCCTGAGGATTCTTCAGCAACGGCACGGAGGCCAAAACCCTGTGTTGTATCAAAGGTAGCTGCTTTCAATCGTCCATCATCGAATGTAAACGACTCTGACTGTGTTGTTTCCAGGTATAATTCGCCGTCATCCATACCGTGCAGGGTTTCATCTAAAATACTCTGAGTACGATTTGCGTCTAGGTCGGTATTGGAAAAGAAAAAATCTAATGAGGGACTATCATCTGATGGCATAATTGACTTCCAATTTATGTATGCGAACACGTTTCTCGGCGGTATTTATTAGCGCTTTATGCAGGCAAACTAACACCGCGTCCTATTGACGCAATATATTTTCTATTTACATACCAGCATGGTAATTTATTCTTCTGTTTACAAGGCTAGAAACGAAAATATGTGATTTCAAGCGCAAAAAAATATTTTAACCGCTTGAGCCTAGTGTAAGCTTTGGTATAACGTGCGCGCATTCAAGATTGAGTCGAGACAGATGGGCTTGGCTTAATCCACTGAACAGTAGGGCTTTCCCATGGTCGGGGGGCTAGGGTTAATCTCTGTTTCAGTGCCCGTATGGGGTAGAAAAGAAGGAAAGCAGCAATATGAATGTTAAAAGGCTTATAGCCGGAGCATTTGTCGCATTGACGGTGTTTTTTGGTTTTACGGCAACCGCAAGCGCTCAAGAGCGCGTGGGTCAGCCAGAAGATGGTGGGCTTTGGCTTATCGAGTCCGCAAATGAGCAAGCAGCAAAAGTAGCTGATTTTAATGAAGCTTTGTTGATTCTTATCACTATAATCACGGTTTTCGTTTTCTTGCTAATGTTCTGGGTTATGTTCCGCTACCGCGAGAAGGCGAACCCGACACCTTCGAAGACAAGCCATAATACCGCAATTGAGTTTTTGTGGACGGTTATTCCAATCGGTATTTTGGTTGGTATCGGCTTTTGGTCTATTCCTCTCCTGTACTATCAAGATGTTGTTCCAGAGACTGAGTTTGCGATCCGTGTGACGGGTAACCAGTGGAACTGGACATACAACTATCCTGATCATGATGGTATCGAGTTTACGTCTGTTGTCGTTGATGATGAGACACATGCTGACCCAGCAAAAAAAGCTGCTGCTGAGCAATCACTCAGTAACTTCCTTGGTCGTCCGGCTCACTTTAATGCACGCCTTTTGGATACCGACAATCGTTTGGTTGTGCCTGTGAATACGAAAATTAAGGTCCTTTTGACAGCTAGCGACGTAATACATGCATGGACTGTTCCTTCGTTCGGCGTGAAGCTTGATGCTGTACCAGGCCGTTTGAATGAGACTTGGTTTGAAGTTGATGAAGTTGGAACTTACTACGGCCAGTGTTCGGAATTGTGTGGTAAAGACCACGCTTACATGCCGATCGCGGTAGAAGTTGTAAGTAAAGAAGAATTTGCGAGATGGGTAGAGCAAGCAAAAGCAGAATATGCTGATGCTGGCACTGTCGCATTCGGTCGCTAAGAAGAAGATTAGGGAAAGGAAGCGCAATGGCTCACGCAGACCCAACCGGCTGGAAACGCTGGGTATATTCTACAAACCATAAAGATATTGGTGTTATGTATCTTTGGTTTGCATTTATCGCAGGTATGATTGGTTTCACAATGTCAGGCCTTATCCGTGCTGAACTTGCTCAGCCCGGTGTGACGGTTTTACCTGAAATTTTTGGAATGACACAGGATCAGGCACGTCACATGTTTAACGTGCTGACAACAGGTCACGGTCTTATTATGGTATTCTTCATGGTGATGCCTGCTTTGATCGGTGGTTTTGGTAACTATTTTGTACCGCTTATGATTGGTGCACCTGATATGGCGTTCCCGCGGATGAATAACATTTCATTCTGGTTGATGCCTCCAGCCTTCATTTTGTTACTTCTATCGACATTTGTTGAAGGTAACCCGGGTGCTGCTGGTTTCGGCGGTGGTTGGACAGCCTATGCACCGCTTTCTACAAGTGGCCATACTGGTCCATCGATGGATTTGGCGATCTTCTCGCTTCACGTTGCTGGTGCATCATCCATTATGGGTGCGATCAACTACATCACAACAATCTTCAACATGCGCGCTCCTGGCATGACAATTCACAAGATGCCTTTGTTCGCATGGTCAGTATTGATCACAGCATTCTTGCTTGTACTATCACTTCCGGTACTTGCTGGTGCGATTACAATGCTTCTGACAGACCGTAACTTCGGTACGACATTCTTTGATCCTGCTGGTGGTGGCGATCCAATTCTTTATCAGCACCTTTTCTGGTTCTTTGGTCACCCTGAAGTATATATTATGATTTTGCCTGCGTTTGGTATCATCAGCCATATCGTATCGACATTCTCTAAGAAGCCAATTTTTGGTTATTTGGGTATGGCATATGCGATGGCAGCGATTGGCTTTATCGGTTTCGTCGTGTGGGCGCACCATATGTATACCGTTGGCCTTGATGTTGATACGAAAGCATATTTCGTTGCTGCGACAATGGTCATTGCCGTACCAACAGGTGTCAAAATCTTCTCATGGATTGCAACAATGTGGGGTGGATCTATCCGCTTTACGGTTCCAATGCTTTACGCAATCGCCTTCATTCTACTGTTTACAGTTGGCGGAGTAACAGGTGTTGTCCTTTCAAACGCCGGGGCTGATATCGTGCTTCACGACACTTACTATGTGGTTGCACACTTCCACTATGTATTATCATTGGGTGCAGTGTTTGCGATCTTTGCTGGTATGTATTACTGGATGGGCAAAATGTCTGGTAAGCAATACCCAGAATTTTTAGCGCAAATTCAGTTCTGGATTACGTTTGTGGGTGTGAACTTGATCTTCTTCCCGCAGCACTTCCTGGGGCTGCAAGGTATGCCACGTCGTTATGTTGACTATACCGACGCGCATGCATACTGGAATAAGATTTCATCATACGGTTACATGGTGACATTGGTTGGTGTTGTTCTCTTTATTGTCGTGATGGGTATTACCCTTTCACGTAAGAAGACAGTGGCAGATAACCAGTGGGGCGAAGGTGCAACGACACTTGAGTGGACACTCTCGTCACCTCCACCATTCCACCAATTCAACGAACTGCCTCGTATTAAATAGGGTCTCCTATTTCGAGGAAGGAAATTGGATTGAGCGATTCAGCAATACATAAATTAGACGATCAGCCTTCTGCTATGATGCAGGAGGCTGATGCGCATGCCTTCATCGCGTTGTTGAAACCACGTGTAATGTCACTTGTGATCTTCACTGCGCTTGTTGGGCTTGTCGCCGCACCTGGTTCGATGAACCCTGTGATGTCTTTTGTTGCGATCTTATTGATCGCGATTGGGGCGGGTGCATCTGGTGCGCTTAATATGTGGTATGATGCTGATATTGACGCTGAAATGGAACGAACGAAATCAAGACCAATTCCTATGGGGCTGGTTGCCAAAGAGGACGCGCTGGCTTTTGGCATGGTTCTCTCTGTTGGATCAGTTTTTCTGTTGGGGTTGGTGGTGAACATCACCTCTGCGATTTTGCTCGCAATAACGATTTTCTTCTATGCGGTGGTTTACACTATGTGGCTTAAGCGCCGAACACCACAAAACATTGTTATTGGTGGTGCAGCTGGTGCATTTCCCCCGATGATTGGGTGGGCTGCGGTTACTGATAGTGTTACCTTAGAATCGCTGGTATTGTTTGGTATTATCTTCCTGTGGACCCCGCCACATTTTTGGGCCTTGTCACTTTTTATTTCCAAGGATTATGAAAAAGTGAGTGTTCCAATGTTGCCTGTAGTTGCGGGCGAACGGACAACACGCAATCAAATTCTGTTTTATACGTTGCTGATGGTACCTTGTGCGATGGCACCATTTTTGATGGGTTTCGCTGGTATTGTATACGGCATTGTTGTTGGTATTCTTAGTGCCATATTTATGATGTATGCTGTTCAGGTGTATCGCGGCGTAAAAAATAAAGAGAAAAAACTGTTCTTTTTCTCTATTCTTTATCTTTTCAGTGTGTTTGGAACTTTAGCGCTGGAAAATATTGTCGGAGCCTTTTTCTGATGCCTGAATATTCTGAAATGCATGCCAAAATGAAAAAACGCAATCGCTTGCTTGGTGGTTCATTGGCGGTTTTTGTGGTTGTTCTTATTGTGGTTAGCTATTTCCGTATCAAAGGGTTGGCTCCGTGACAAACCTGGACAAAAAAAATAGCCGTGTAGGAATTCTGGTCGCAGGCACTGCAGTCCTGATGGTTGGGATGGCATATGCGGCTGTTCCGCTCTACGAACTATTTTGTCAGGTTACGGGTTACGGTGGTACAACGCAGGAAGTTGCGGAAGTTGATAGCACTGTCATCGAGCGCGGTATAAAAGTGCGCTTTGATGCGAGTACGCACCGCGATATGGCGTGGGAATTTAAACCGAGCCAGAATAACCAGCAATTGAAAATTGGTGAACAATCAATCGCTTATTATGAAGCATACAATCCAACAAACAAAACAATTGTCGGACGCGCGACCTATAATGTAACACCGCATAAAGCGGGGAGCTACTTCGCGAAAATTGATTGTTTTTGCTTTACTGAACAGGTTTTGAAACCCGGTGAACGGATCGACATGCCTGTGGTTTATTATATTGATCCCTCAATTGATGAGGATCCGAATTTAAATGAAGTGACTGAAGTAACACTTTCTTACACCTTTTTCGCTTTGGAAGGCGAAGAAGCTGAAGAAGCTATTGTTGCATCGGGACGCTAGTCGTAATAGAAGTTAGAAAAATTGGCGCTAGGGGCCAATGAGGATTAGGAGACTTTAAAATGGCAGGTGATGTTAAGCATGATTATCACTTGGTGAACCCAAGCCCATGGCCTGCGGTAGCATCAATTGCAGTGCTTTTGGTAACTGTTGGTGGGGTATTTACTATGAAGCCAGATGCCAAATTATTTGGTGCAGCTGGATTTGGTAACTATCTTCTTATTCCTGGCTTTCTGCTGCTGCTTTACACTATGTTTGCATGGTGGAAAGATGTTGTAAAAGAAGCAGAAACTGGCGATCACACTCCTGTAGTTGGTATTGGCCTTCGTTACGGAATGATACTTTTCATTGCCTCAGAGGTTATGTTCTTCGTCGCATGGTTTTGGGCATTTTTTAATGCTTCCCTTTATCCAGCGCTTCCGATTGAACAAGGTGCGTTTTGGGAAGTTTTCCAGAACGAAGCAGTTTGGCCACCCAAAGGCATCGAAACGTTTGACCCTTGGCACCTTCCATTCATCAATACGTTGATCCTTTTGCTTTCTGGTACCACTGTAACGTGGGCACACCATGCGGTGCTTCACGGTGACCGCGAGGGCCTTAAGAAAGGTCTTTGGTTGACAGTTATTCTTGGTGTGATCTTTAGTTTCGTTCAGGGCTATGAGTACAGCCACGCTGCATTTGGTTTCTCTGGAAATATCTACAGTGCAACTTTCTATATGGCGACAGGCTTCCATGGTTTCCATGTACTGGTTGGAACAATCTTCCTTGCAGTATGTTTGGGCCGTGTATACCGCGGGCACTTTAAACCTGATCATCACTTTGGTTTCGAGGCTGCGGCATGGTACTGGCATTTTGTCGATGTTGTCTGGTTGTTCCTTTTCTTTGCCGTTTACATCTGGGGCGGCGCATAAAGAATGCGGGCTGACAACAGTCAGAAGAATACTGATGCCGATCGTGATCCTGTATCACGGTCGGTTTCGCCTTTTAGGGCAGGTGCCTTATGCAAATGTCCAAGCTGCGGCGAAGGAAATATCTTTGATGGGTTATTAGAATTGCGAACCCAATGTATGGTGTGTGGGTTTGATCTTTCGGAAGCAGATCCTGGTGACGGACCGCAGATATTCGTGATACTGATTTTGGGGGCTTTAACGGCGGTTTTAGCGTTTATGATTGAAGCCGCTTTTACACCCCCTGCTTGGTTTCATGTTGTTTTTTGGACTTTGTTTATTTCCGGCATGGGATTGTGGATGCTACGTGTTTTTAAAGCCACGCTTATTGCCCTACAGTTTCATCATGACGCCCATGAAGGTAATTTGGATCATATGTCTGATTGCGAGTGAATTGAGTTATGATTTCGAATAAATTCCAGCCTGGTTGGGTTGTAACAACGTTAACAATGATTGCTCTTGCTGTACTGATCGGGCTTGGATCATGGCAGGCCAGTAAAATTGGTCCCAAAACGAAATTAATCGATAAGATTGAAACGGGGTTAACTGGCGAATCACTAGCGCTCCCTGTTCATCTCGACACTCCGGTTTCTGAGGAATATAAGCGATTTTATTTTAAAGGCACTGTCCATAATGGAATAGCTGCCAAAGTGTTTGCTCCCAATACGAAGGGAAAATCTGGATATCATTTGTATCTTCCTGTGAAACATCAATTTGGTCGGTGGGTAATGGTCAACTGGGGATGGATACCTTTTGATTACAAGGGATTACCTGAACTACCATTAGGGCAGGAAGTAAACATTTCCGGTGTTTTGTTAACTAACCCTAAGGCTGGTAGTTTCACACCTGAAAATCAGCCAGGCAAAAATACTTGGTACCTGGCAGATATTTTTCAGTTGTTTGATCATTTTAAGCTGGATGAATTTTATCATTTCCGTATTGTCGCAGACCACCAAGCACATTTGGGCGAATTTCCGCTTGGTGGACAAGTAAGGGTAGATATTCCAAATGACCATTTTGAATATATGCTCACATGGTATGGTCTCGCACTTGGGCTGATAGGTGTGTATGTGGCTTTCGGTATTCGCCGTAGTCAAACATATAATGAAGATAAACAGAAAACCGAGTAAGCGAAGTGAAATATATATCTACCCGCGGCAAAGCCGAAATTCTTGATTTTAAGGGCGTTACGTTAACGGGCCTTGCGCGTGATGGCGGTTTGTATATCCCCGAAACTATTCCTGAATTTTCAGAAGACAAAATTCGGTCACTACAGGGGAAATCTTATCCTGAAGTAGCGTTTGAAGTGATAAAGCCGTTTGTAGGCGGCTGTGTTGCGGATGATGATCTAAAGGCGATGTTGCATGATACATACGGCAGTAGTTTTCGCCATGATGCAACGGCTCCAATGATACAGATGGGGCCAAATGAATGGCTACTCGAATTATTTCAAGGACCAACCTTAGCTTTCAAAGACTTTGCTCTCCAGTTGTTAGGCCGTTTCTTTGACTATTTTACCAATGGTTCCGATAAAAAAATCACGATTTTAGGGGCGACCTCGGGTGATACTGGATCGGCAGCAATTGAAGCGTGCCGAGGCCGGGACAATGTTCGTATTTTCATGTTGCATCCCAAAGGTCGCGTGTCAGATGTGCAGCGACGCCAAATGACAACAATCAATGAGGACAATGTCACCAATATTGCTCTTGATGGCACCTTTGATGATTGTCAGGCCCTCGTTAAAGCATGTTTTAATGATTTGGAATTTAGAGATGCCGTTAACCTAACAGCCGTAAATTCGATTAACTGGGCGCGTGTTATGGCTCAGATTGTTTATTATTTTACGTCTGCTCTTAGTGTTGGCGCGCCGGACAGAATGGTGTCTTTCAGTGTTCCTACTGGCAATTTTGGTGATATTTTCGCGGGCTATATCGCAAAGAAAATGGGGCTTCCTATCAACCGTTTGATTATTGCGACCAATAGTAATGATATTTTAGTGCGTGCACTAAAAACAGGCGCTTACCATCAAAATGGTGTTAACGCGACATTGTCACCAAGTATGGACATCCAGATATCCAGTAACTTTGAACGCCTTATTTTCGATCTTGCAGACCGTAATCCTCATCAGGTTGCATCTTATATGTCAGAACTACAGTCTGAAAACGGTTTTACTTTATCCGGCGACGAATTGGCGCGTCTGCACAGTAGTTTTGATGCATTCAAAGTAGATGATGCCGCCACGCTGGAGACAATACGCACAGTGTATGAACGATCTGGGTATATTCTTGATCCGCATTCGGCAATTGGCTTAAAGGCCGCGCGGGAATGTGCATCGTTAAATGCCAAGCCATGTATTACGCTTGCTACGGCGCATCCCGCAAAATTCAGTAGTGCATGCGAACAGGCAATTGGTGTTACACCTGAGTTGCCTGGCCATATGGCAGACTTGTTCGAGCGGAAAGAGCATTATATTTCGCTCGATAATGATAAGGACATGCTACAAAGATTGATCAATGTAGCATAGCTCAAGTTCTTGAAAGTATAAGCAAAGGTTAAACGATTGACCGTTAAAATTACGACCCTTGATAATGGTTTGCGCATTGTCGCAGAACAACGTTTGAATTTGGAAACCGCATCTATCGGTGTTTGGGTGAACGTTGGTGCACGTAATGAAGATAAGACGGTTAATGGTATTACGCACTGCCTGGAGCATATGTTCTTTAAAGGGACTGAAAATCGATCGGCGAGGGATATCGCCTTTGAGATCGAAGCCGTAGGCGGCCATTTAAATGCTTATACAACACGGGATAACACCACATATTATGCGCGTGTTTTAAAGGACGATGTCCCTTTGGCAGTAGACTTGCTCTCAGATATTCTGCTTAATAGCACGTTTGACGAGCAGGAATTAGAGCGTGAGAAGGATGTTATTCTTCAGGAGCTAGGGCAAGCTATCGATACACCCGACGATATCGTTTTCGATCATTTGCAGGCTGCTGCATTTTCCGAGCAAGCGCTTGGTCGCAGTATATTGGGCACTACTGATACAATCAGGTCATTTCGGTCCGATATTTTGCGTCAATATATGCGTGAAAATTATATAACCAGTAATATGGTTGTCTCGGTTGTTGGCAATTTTGATCATGATGCGCTTATTGAACTTGTGGCGCGTAAGTTTGAGAATGCGCCAACTGGTGTGTCAAAACAGGCTGTCTCTGCAAAATACACTGGTGGTCGTATCACAGAAGCCCGCACACTAGAGCAGATACATCTAACCCTTGGGTGGAAAGGGTGTGCGTTTGAGCATGATGATTATTATCCGATGCAAATCTACTCAACGGTTCTTGGTGGAGGCATGTCTTCTAGATTGTTTCAGGAAATACGCGAAAAACGTGGTTTAGCCTATTCTGTCTATAGCTTTACAGGAAGTCACAAAGAAACGGGGATTTTCGGTATTTATGCGGGGACAAGCCCGGAACTTGCGTCACAGGTGATCCCGGTTATCAAAAATGAAATGGCGATGATCGCGGATAATTTTTCCGAAGATGAAATTAAAATTGCGGCTGCCCAGCTTAAGGCTGGATTGATGATGGCCCTTGAATCGACCACAAGCCGTATGGAGCAATTAGGGCGACAGGTTTTGTTATTTGATCGTATTATTTCAACTGAAGAGATGATCAGCAATGTTGAGGCTGTATCCCTCAAAAGTGTTAAGGCAATTGCGACATCACTTGCGAATTCTGATAATATATCACTTGCTGCAGTTGGCGATGAACAGGTCCAATCCTTAAAAGCGGCATAAAACAGATTGTAAGCGGCGTTTAATTTCCGCGTTGCTAAGCGTGTCCTGCGTCACTGGATAACATGGAAATATTGATACCGAGCATGGCCATAGTCCGCGGCCATTTTTGATCTAATTCTGTATTGAAAATAATCTTGTCATCGGCTTCAGCTGTTAGCCATGCATTGTCTTGAATCTCTTTTTCCAATTGCCCTGGCCCCCAACCGGCGTACCCAAGTGCTAGTAGATGGTTATGCGGACCGACGCCGTGTGCAATGGCCCTAAGGATGTCTACCGTTGCCGTTAATGCTAAATGCTCGCTGACGACAAGAGTTGACTCTTGTACATAGTCAGCAGAATGCAAAACAAATCCACGGCCAGGCTCTACTGGGCCGCCACTGTGCATCACCAAATCGGGAATATCAGCGTCGTCTACATCGATATCAAGCTGATCAAGTAAGTCACTAAAGGTCAGATTGTCAAAGCCATTATTAATAACGATGCCCATTGCCCCTGATTCGTCATGCGAACAAATATAAATTACACTTCTGTCAAAGCGTGTATCGGCCATATTTGGCATGGCAAGGAGGATTTTGCCGTCTAAATAAAGTGAACTTGTCATACTGCTTCCTTACTAACTCAAGAACCTTATCGCGTATCACTTCCATGTGCAATGATCTGCGTCATGCACTCTTTCGCAACAGTAACACTTGTTTTACGCCTTTGTGAGAAAAGGTGGATAGATTTCAAGCTGCGCATCTGATAGCTAGGAATGAAATTAACGGAGTTTTTCATGCGATTGTTGTTAGTCATAGTTTCGGTTGTAATTGGAGCGATCATATCCGCTAGTGGGTTTGCCAGCGATAGCGAATGGCAACAACATAATGATATGCTTCGCACACGAATTATTACGGCATCGGATAACACCGAAAGTGATCAGGTTCTCGTTGCATGGGAAGCTGATTTGGCACCTGGATGGAAAACTTATTGGCGTTCCCCTGGCGAGGCTGGGTTGCCAGTTCGGGTCCGTGTTGGCGACAGCGAAAAAGAAATTCAATATCCACTTCCGGAACGGTTTGAATTATTTGGCCTCACTACGTATGGATATAAAGATCGTATTCTTTTGCCATTTTTTGTTTCACGGTCTGAATTGAATGAAGGCCTGGTCGTTGATGCAAGCTTTATGGTCTGTAAGGATATTTGTGTTCCTTTTGATAGTCATTATGAAATCAACGATGAATTATCGAGTTTGAGCATTCATGATGGCCGCATCAAAAGCTGGATGGATAAAGTCCCTTCCAAAAATGACAAAGCAGGCCTCAAGATCAATAATGTAAGGATAACTGGCAAAATCGGTCATCAGCGATTGGTGGTTGATGTTGAAGCAGATCAGGCTCTTTCGAAAGCGGATTTGTTAGCAGAAGGGACCGGCCCATATGAGTTTGGCGTCCCAAGTGTGAAACTGGTTTCAGATGGGACCAAGGCCAGGTTTGTATTGCCAATCATGACAATGAATAAAAGCCTAGATATCAAAGGCGAGACCCTACGTTTTACTCTCTCTGACGGAAAAGGTAATGCGATTGACCGCACGGTCGATACATCTTCGTGATCAGGTGCTTTGATACTTGTATCTCAAAGATAATGATCTAAATTCCCCTGTGTCAGTATAAGGGTAAATTGATATCCTTATACAAAGCTCATAGGAGGACTATATGGCGATTAAAGTTGGTGATCAAATTCCAGCAATGGACTTAACAACAATGACGGCCGACGGACCGGCCCCATTAGCTACGGCAGACTATTTTGCAGGCCGGAAAGTTGCAATCTTTTCTGTGCCAGGCGCTTTTACGCCGACATGTTCAGCTAAGCACCTGCCTGGGTTTGTTGAACAAGCTAATGACCTTAAAGCAAAAGGTATCGATGAAATCGCGTGTTTTTCTGTGAATGATGTATTTGTGATGCATGCGTGGGGCGAGAGCGCGAGCGCTTCTGGCAAAGTTACGATGCTTGCGGATGGTAATGCGGCTTTTGCAAAAGCACTTGGGTTAGATGCTGATTTTTCTGGTTTTGGAATGGGCATCAGAAGCCAGCGTTTTTCTATGATTGTTGATAACGGTGTTGTTAGCCACTTGAACGTTGAAGAACCAGGCGCCTTTAATGTTTCAAGTGCAGAATATATGCTTGGACAGCTATAAAAAGCATATATATTTCAGTATTTTACGAAAGGGGCAGCTTTGTTGCCCCTTTTTTTTATCGATTTTATCCCCATATAAGTAATACTGATTTCATTTATCGATCAATAAAGGGGAATGCATAATGGATATTACGACCGTTCTTGTAGGGTTAGTGATTGTTTTTGGGGCAATAATTGTTTTTTTCGGTGTCGTGACCGTGCCGCAGGGCTACGAGTATACGGTTGAACGATTTGGTAAATTCAGAAAGCTTTTGTTACCTGGGCTTCATATAATTATTCCATTTTTTGACCGTATTGGCCACAAAATGAATATCATGGAGCAAGTGCTCGATATTCCGACACAAGAAGTAATCACCAAAGATAACGCGATGGTTGCTGCGGACGGCGTTGTATTTTTTCAGGTTATGGATACAACCCACGCGGCCTACGAAGTTAGCAATCTGACACTTGCTATTCTTAACCTCACAATGACTAACCTCAGAACAGTTATGGGGTCGATGGATTTGGACGAGCTTTTGTCGAAGCGGGACGATATTAACGGGCGTTTGATGAATGTCGTTGACGTCGCAACGCAGCCTTGGGGCGTAAAAATTACCCGTATTGAGATTAAGGATATCACACCGCCGCGCGATATTGTTGATGCGATGGCGCGCCAAATGAAGGCAGAACGTGATAAGCGTGCTTCTATCCTCGAAGCTGAGGGTGAGCGCGAATCAGAAATTTTGCGTGCAGAGGGTGAAAAGCGCGCGACAGTGCTTGAAGCTGAAGGACGTCGTGAAGCCGCCTTTAAAGATGCGGAGGCCCGTGAGCGAGAGGCTGAGGCTGAGGCGAAGGCAACACAAATGGTATCCGATGCGATCGCTAGCGGTGACCAGCAAGCAATCAATTACTTTGTCGCACAAAAATATGTGGAAGCGATGTCTGATTTTGCCCGTTCCCCTAATGAGAAGGTTATCTTTATGCCGATGGAAGCATCTGGCCTAATTGGTTCTATTGGCGGTATTGCTGAAATGTTCAAGGAAACAAACGGAAATTCAGTCCCTGGACGTAGAAGCGGAAGCGGTATTCCTAACGCGGAGTAATGATATGGATGAAATTATTATATGGATGAATGCAAATGCAGATTGGCTTTGGCTTTCTGTAGGGGTAGCGCTTCTAATTGGTGAAATGCTCGTTCCTGGGATTTATATGCTATGGATTGGCTTAGCTTCGCTGGCAACCGGTGCCCTAGTTTGGTTAATTCCCGGTTTTGAATTTGAACTGCAAGGGATAGCATTTACCTCGATTTCTGTTCTATTGGTCTTTCTGGCGCATAGATATTTTTATGCCAATAAGGAAATGCAAGAGGACAATGGTGTTAACCGCCATGGTCAAAATCATATAGGAAAAACCTACATCGTGGTAAATGCCATTGAAAATGGACGTGGGCACATTAATGTAGGGGATTCAAGATGGCTTGCAGAAGGCGCTGATGCCCCGGTGGGTGCTAAAGTTAAAGTGCATGATATCGAAGGAACAGTGATGAAGGTGGTACCCATAGAGTAGCTCCTTCATAATTTGGGAGCAGGGGCACATGGGCTTTGAAAGCCTGATAAAAATGAAAGCCGCTCAGTGGCTAACGAGTGAAAGAAAGATAAAGCTCGAAAGATTGTTATTTGAGACTGGGCGGCGTTTAACCAGGCGTCCGCGTGAAGTAATATATTTTCACAGAGTAGATGATCCTTATTGCCAGCTAATGGTTCAGGTTCTGCCTGAGTTCTCTAAGCGATTTGGTGTAAAAGTTATACCGAAGGTCGTTGAGAGATTACCTGCCGATATGTATCCCGATCCGGCCCGTTTTGAAGCCTATAGCATTCTTGATGCCAGTAGGCTTGCGCGGCTGTATGGTGCTGGTTTTCCCTATAATGCAACGGTTCCTGATCGCTTGGCTGTTGGTATGGCGCATCGATTTTTAGCTTCAGTCGAAGATAACGATAATTTTTTTGGTATTGCTGAAGAAATTGGTGAAGCTCTGTGGCAACGAAATCTGGTTGATGTACAGGAACTGACCAAATCTGCTGATTTAACAAATGACAAGCTAACCAAGAACGAGCAACTTCTCAGAAAGCTGGGTCATTACGCAAGCGCAACATTATATTATGGTGGAGAATTTTATTTTGGATTAGACCGACTGGATCATTTAGAGCGTCGCTTGAATGATGAAGGATGTGGTGACGGCGAGGTTCATTTTGAACTTCAGCGATTATGGCGTCACGAAATTCGTAATCTTCATAAGTCAATCGCTGGGCGTTCTATTGAGTTATTTTTTTCTGTTCGCAGTCCATATAGTTATCTTGGTCTTGAATATGCACAAGAACTAGCGGCTGAAGCTGGCGTCTCTATTCGATTGAAACCCGTTCTTCCGATGTTAATGCGCGGCATGAAAGTGCCCAGCGCAAAAGGCCGATATATTTTAAATGATGTAGCGCGTGAAGCCCGCGTCGAAGGTATCCGCTTTGGTAAGATCAATGACCCTTTGGGTTTGGCGACAAAGCGCGCGATGGCACTTGGGTTTGCTACTATAAAAGAAGGGTATGGATTAGAGTTTTTTACGGCCTTTACGCGGGGGGTTTGGTCGCAAGGTATTGATGGTACAAGCGACGATGGCCTAAAGGAAATTCTTAAAAATGCCAGTTTGTCAAGTGATTGGCTCAGCCATGCTCTCCCTGAAGAAGATTGGATGCGGATAGCGGAAACAAACCAACGGGACATGCTAATGAGTGGGAGTTGGGGGGTTCCAACCTTTAGAGTTGGTAACACTGTTCTATGGGGGCAGGACAGGATGTGGGCGGTGCTGGAAGCCCTTAAACAGCAGTAAATTATGATGCGTAACGAACAGTTTATCGGACTGGACAGACGGTACACCGCACAGCTGTTGCGAAATACTGACATTCGTTTAGGTTGTTGGTGATTTGGACAGAGATTTAATCTTGGGTCTTTTGAATCTGTTTTATATCGAAAGAGAATGAAAATGAAAAAATCTTTATTGGGTAGTGCTCAAGCAGGGGCTGTACTCACAAGTTTGTTCATGTTGGGAGCATGCGCAAACACATATAGTGCTGAAGCACCGTCAACTTCTGAGGGCAATAGCTTGCCGGTATTTAGTCAGGAACGTATTAAAGCCGACTTGGAATTTTTAGCTGATGATGCTTTGGAAGGTCGTGATACGGGTAGTCGTGGGTATCGTATCGCTGCTAATTATGTTGCTGCTACATTCAAGCAATTGGGCCTTAAGCCGGGTGGTGAAGATGGTACATATTTCCAGGAAGTCCCCTTTCAAAAGGCAAAATTGGATATTGAGAGTGCAAAAATCTCGATCCGTAATGCTGACGGAGAAACGGTTCTAACGGCTGGCGATGATTTCTTCGTTGGTGGAAGTGTGAAAAGCCCATCTGGTGAAGCAGCTGGTGAGGTTATTTTCGCAGGCTATGGTATTCAGGCCCCAGAATTAGGACATGATGATCTTGCGGGCCTTGACGTTAGCGGCAAAGTCGTCTTGATCTTCAATGGCGCACCAACAAGTTTCCATACAGAAATCAGAGCGCATTATGGTTCTTCTGCTACGAAAGCACGGGCGCTTGCTAAACTCGGTGCCAAAGGGGTTCTGACTGTAAGTTCTGCAAGCGGTGAAAATCGTCCAGACTTTTCACGTTTTAAACGATTCTTAGGTCGTGAGCGCTATGATTGGGTGTTACCTGAAGGCGCGGATAATGGTCCTCAAATCGGTATGACAGCGACAATCAGCCAGGCTTCAGCAGAGAAGCTGTTTGTTGGTTCAGGAACAACTTTTGAAGATACACTTCAGGCCTTTAAAGATGGTAAAGCTAAAAGCTTAGCGCTCAAATCAAGCGTTTCCATGAGCCGCGAAAGTACGCTTAGTGAAGAATTTACAAGCCCTAACGTCGTCGGGATACTAGAAGGTTCTGACCCGAGATTGAAGTCAGAATATGTAGTGATGTCAGCTCACTTGGATCATATTGGAATTAATCCTAATGCACCGGGTGACGACAAAATTAATAACGGTGCACTTGATAATGCCTCGGGTACATCAATTATGATGGAAGTTGCGCGTGCCTATGTGAACAGCGGTGTTCGCCCTAAGCGCTCGATCATATTTGCTGCTGTTACGGCTGAAGAAAAAGGCCTATTGGGTGCAGAATATTTCGCAACCTATCCAACAGTTCCGCAAAATAAAATCATTGGTAACGTGAACGTTGATATGCCTGTTCTTCTCTATGATTTTGTAGATGTAATTGCATTTGGTTCACACCGGAGTTCGCTTGGTGCAGTTGTTGACCGTGCAGCTGCGCAAATCGGTATCAAATTGATTGATGATCCGATTCCAGAGCAAGGTATTTTCACAAGAAGCGATCATTACCGATTCGTGCAACAAGGTATCCCTGCAGTCTTTCTTGCAACTGGTTTTGGTGTAACGCCGGACGGTGACAATGGCGGTGATATTTTCCGTAACTGGCTTGGCGGCGGTGGTTACCACTCACCTCGTGACCAAACAGATCTACCGATTAACTATAAAGCAGGTGCAAAATTTGGATTGATCAACTATTTGATCTTGAAGGATATTGCCGATGCTGATAAGGCACCAACATGGAATGAAGGTGACTTTTTCGGCGAAACCTTTGGTAAATAACCAAAGAAAAATATGAATAAGAAAGGGTGCCATGTTGCACCCTTTTTTTAGAACTTATTATTTATATTTAGCCATTCCAATGTTCGCGAGTTCATCAGCTTTTTCATTGCCTGGAATACCCGCGTGGCCTTTAACCCATTTCCAAACAATGGTGTGGCCCTTTGTTGCTTCATCGAGTGCCTGCCATAACTCAACATTTTTAACTGGCTTCTTTGCTGCAGTTTTCCAGCCACGTTGTTTCCAACCATCGATCCATTTTGTAATACCGTCTTTTACATAAACGCTGTCTGTATGCAGATGTACGGTACAGGGCTTGTTAAGGGTGTTAAGTGCCTCGATCGCTGCCGTTAATTCCATCCGGTTATTTGTGGTTTCGGCTTCACCGCCGTGGATTTCCTTAGTGTGCTGACCGTATGTTAGTAACGCGCCCCAGCCGCCAGGGCCCGGGTTGCCTGAACATGCGCCGTCTGTATAGATTTCTACAATCATGGATATTTGCCCAGTATAAAATTAAATCGGTATAAAATTAAATCAGTATAAAATTAAACAAGATAGTCGGCGGTGTCTCTGATACTTCTGTGGAACAAAAGTCGCTCAATATAATCTTTCGGATCTTTTGGTCTTACAACAGCGCCCTCTACCGGGTTTAGCCAGTCATAGAGTCGTGTCAGCAGAAATCTTAGTGCTGCACCGCGGCATAAAATGGGCAGCGCATCCATTTCCTGGGCAGATAAACTACGCGTAGTATCATACATTTCTACAAGGCGCTTCGCATGTGTATGGAGAAACTTATGATCCGCATCAAAACACCACGAATTCATGCAGACCGCGATGTCATAGGCAAACATATCATGGCACGAAAAATAGAAGTCGATAATACCGGTGATTTTGTTTCCGGTGAAAAGTATATTATCGGGAAACAGGTCAGCGTGAATTGTGCCAGATGGTAAATTTTTGGGCCAATGGTCAGTCAGAAACTTAAGTTCATCCTCAATCAGCTCTGACAAACCAGTATAAACACTATCTGCGTTCTCAAGCGTTTTTTCTGCTAATTCATGCCAGCCATATAGCGAAAGGTCATTTGGGCGGACTTCTGCAAAATCTGATAAGGCCTCGTGCATTTGGGCAAGGTTTGCACCCAAGGCCGCACATTGCTCCGTGTTCGGAAAATCAACACTAACACCGGAAAGAAAACTGATGATACAGGCGGGTTTTCCCGACAAAGTTTGTAAAGCCTCGCCATTCACATCAGAAATTGGAAGCGGCGATGGAATGGACCGCTCTGCCAAATGCTCCATGAGGTTTAGGAAGTATGGTAAATCTTCTGGGTTTGCTCGCTTCTCGTATATTGTCAGAATATACCGATTGAATTCATTGTTTTTATTCTGAGTTTCCAGAAAGTAATTTGAGTTTTCAACTCCCTCAGCGATACCTTTAAAGCTTACGGGGGTGCCGATTGAATATTGTTCTAAAAAGGACGAAAGAAGTTGTTCGTCAATATGGGTGTAAACTGCCACTAGGAAACATCCTTTAATATGGGAGGTACCTTAAAGACAACATCTTCTTCAGCGGTGGTCACAAGCTCTACAGATGCAGGGGCTTTGGATTTTATGGCGTCTATAACTTCGCTTACCAGTATTTCTGGTGCGCTGGCACCAGCGCTTATCCCAATTGTGGTTCCGCCCGATAACCAATTCCAATCCAGATCTTTCGCCCGCTGCACAAGGCGGGCACTACAGCCCATTTTTTCAGAAACTTCAACGAGACGCATGCTGTTGGATGAGTTGGGTGCACCTATTACGATGACCCTGTCGGCCTTTTCTGCAATCGCTTTGACCGCTGTTTGCCTATTTGTTGTCGCGTAGCAAATATCTTCTTTCTTTGGTGACGTGATGTCAGGGAAGCGACGCTCCAGTGTTTCAACGATCTCGCTTGTATCGTCTACAGATAAGGTAGTTTGCGTGACGAAAGATAAATTTGTTGTATCTGATAATTCTAATTTCTCGGCATCAGCTACTGTTTCAACGAGGGTCATGGCCCCGTCATCAACTTGACCCATGGTGCCAATGACTTCTGGGTGGCCTTCATGGCCGATCATAAGAATATGTTTACCGGATGCATGATGGCGTTCAACTTGGCGGTGGACTTTGGAAACAAGCGGGCAAGTGGCATCTACGTATACCATTTTTCGTTTCTCGGCAGCGGCAGGTACAGATTTTGGAACTCCGTGCGCCGAAAATACAACGGGTGCCCCCTCCGGTACTTCATGAAGCTCGTCCACAAATACAGCACCTTTCGCTTCCAAACCTTCAACAACGTATCGATTGTGCACAATTTCATGACGTACATAAACGGGCGCACCAAACTTTTCGATGGATAACTCAACAATTTTGATCGCTCGGTCTACCCCTGCACAAAACCCTCGTGGGTTAGCGAGTAGTATTTTGATTGGCTGTTCGTTGGCCATGCTTGCCTCTGTGTAATTTATTTACCAGTTCCCTTTGCTAACGGGGCAATTTCTGACGGTCAAGCATATGAATGAGAAATGTTCAGCTATTTGGTAACTAAATATCAAAGTGATCAGTTTAGGTGACATGAAATTGCCATTATGATTTGACTAGTTTCAATGCTTGCTCTTTGGTACATCGGCTCGTATGATCGCGGCGATTACGGGATGGCTGAAAGCTGTTAACCTGAATGTGGGTATTGAAAGGTTCTAAATGACTATTCGTTTGTTTGTTTTGTCAGTTCTTTTGCTGGTTGTTGCAGCGTGCAATCGAAACCCACTGGAGGTTATTGTGTCAAGGTGCCCGGCAGTTGCTGTTGTTGGTGACCTTGGAACATTCACAAAGTTTGAAGGTAGCGGGCAAACAACCGATGATGTTGCTTTCACGGCTTCGATCCACCAAATTCAAAGCGACTGTGATGAAGGATCAAGCGTTGTTGGACAAACTTCATTTGAAATATCTGCTCAGTCTGGTCCTGCACTTAAGAACAGAAGTCTGACATTACCTTATTTTGTCGCTGTTCTTAAGGATAATAGCCAGATTGTTTCCAAGAAAATATTTGAAACAACGCTTGTGTTTGATGAAAATGGCTATGCAGTGAGTCGCGAGGTTGTGGGCCAATTTATCCCAACGATTGACCAAACCCGCCGTTATAATTACGAAGTTCTGTTGGGTTTTCAAATTGATCCACAAGACGTTGTTTTTAACTTACAACGATAATTATCCAGAATAATTATTTATCTATTCTCGGCGAAGATTCCTTGATTGACTCTCGGAAACATATCCCTATTATCGCGAGCAAATAAAGTCCGTTACACATACATATATGTATAGACGCGCTGCGGGAGAGATTGATTTTTCAACGCCGAAGGAGCAACCGCCTCGGAAACTCTCAGGCAAAAGGACCGCTAAGCTGCGTGTGACGCTCTGGAAAGCAGGAGCAATTGTTCCTCACCGACGGGGTAAATCGTGCGTGCACGGTCAAATCTCTCAGGTTCCACGACAGAGGAGGCGCATTAATTTATTAAGTTGGCAATTGCTGACTGTAACTGTGCGTGGAGACTTCAATGTCAGCAGACCAAACTTTACTTAAAACGCCTTTGTATGATCTCCATGTGGAACATGGTGGGAAAATGGTACCCTTCGCGGGATACTCGATGCCGGTTCAATATCCATTGGGTATTATGAAAGAACATCTGCACACACGTGATGCAGCCGGATTGTTCGATGTTTCTCACATGGGTCAAGCTTATATCCGTTCTACTGATGGCAGTGACCCCGCAGCGGCGATAGAAAAGATTATGCCCGGTGCCCTTCAGGTTCTTAAGCCTGGTAAAATGCGCTACACGCTTCTTTTAAATGATGAAGGTGGCATCGAAGACGATTTAATGGTCACAAGAACCTTCGAGCCTGAAGGCACGCTTTATGTTGTTGTAAACGCGGCTTTTAAAGAAAAAGACTACACCATATTGGAAGAAAAACTGGGTGACCAGATTGTTCTTGAACCGCTGGAAGATCGTGCTTTGATCGCGCTGCAAGGACCTAAGGCAGAATCAGTTTTGGCTAAATTGGCCCCTGAAGTTGCAGACCTTTCCTTTATGGAAGCTACAATGGTGACACTTGAAGGTGTTGTATGCTGGGTCTCACGCTCTGGATACACAGGTGAGGATGGATATGAAATTTCGGTCCCCTCTGATGAAGCTGATGCGTTTGCAAAGCGTCTTTTGAAAGACGAAGATGTAGAGCTTATTGGCCTCGGTGCTCGCGATAGTCTGCGCCTTGAGGCTGGTTTGTGTCTGTCAGGACATGATTTCGATGGCTCGATCACTCCAGTTGGGGCTTCTGTGACTTTTGCACTTGGTAAAAAACGCCGTGAAGCTGGTGATTTTGTAGGAAGTGAGCGCATTTTAAGTGAACTATCCAATGGTGCAGATAATGTGCGCGTTGGCATTTTACCTGAGGGGCGGGCCCCTGCGCGTGAGGGTACAGTGATTGCTGATGTAGATGGTAATGAAATAGGCAAGGTGACCTCTGGTGGTTTTGGACCAACTCTTGGTGCACCTGTTGCGATGGGATATGTGCCGACGGCTTTCGCCGAAAACGGTACAGAAATATATTTATTGGTTCGCGGCAAATCACTTGCGGCGAAAGTGGCCGGCACTCCGTTTGTGCCGCAACGCTATAAACGTAAAACAGTTTAATCGATTTTCATTGGGAAGGATGAGGAAAGTATCATGATTAAATATACTGATGAGCATGAGTGGATTGTGGTCGACGGCAATATTGCAACAGTTGGCATCACTGATTACGCGCAAAAGGCACTTGGTGATGTCGTTTTTGTTGAGCTTCCTGAAGTTGGTGCGTCGTTTGCGTCAGGTGATGAAGTTGCGGTTGTTGAGTCAGTGAAAGCTGCAAGTGAAGTTTATGCACCGCTCACAGGTGAGATTACGGAAGTCAATTCTGACCTTGAAGGCGAACCCGCGCTTGTGAATAGTGCACCTACTGATGGTGGTTGGTTCTTTAAGATGACGGTTGCTGACACTGGTGAGCTGGACGGAATGATGGACGAAGCAGCCTATAACGATTTCGTTGCTGGTCTAGAATAAAATGTTTTGGGGCGCTGATTTGGTCAGCGCCTTTTTTGTTTCAAGAAAATCAGGAGTGTTTTGATGCGCTATTTGCCGCTGACAAACGAAGACAGAGATGCAATGCTTACCAAAATTGGTGTTGGTAACATTGATGATCTGTTTAGTGATGTGCCAACCGAAGTTTTAAATCCTTCGATTGATCTACCAAATCATCAAAGTGAAATGGCGGTTGAACGTCATCTTTCAAAAATGTCTGCCAAAAATATATCGGCAGGCAGTGTTCCGTTTTTTGTTGGCGCCGGTGCTTATAAGCATCATGTGCCTGCGACTGTGGATTATATTATCCAACGCGGTGAGTTTTTGACAGCATACACTCCTTACCAGCCTGAGATAGCACAGGGCACACTCCAGTATCTTTTCGAGTTCCAGACACAAGTTGCCGAACTCACAGGTATGGATGTCGCGAATGCCAGTATGTATGATGGCTCTACCGGGTGTGGTGAAGCGATTATGATGGCGCGCCGCGTAACACGTAAGAAAAAAGCGATTTTAGCGGGTAGCCTTCACGCGCACTACCGCGCGGTTTCTGAAACAACAACTCAGTTCACTGACGATGTACTCGAGCTATTGGCACCAAACCCAACAGATCCACAAGCCGAATTGGATGCTGTGATTGAGGCGATTGATGATCAAACAAGCTGTGTCATCGTTCAAAACCCAAATGTATTTGGCCATGTACTTGATCTTCGCCCCGTCGCAGAAGCAGCACACGCCAAGAAAGCATTGCTCGTTGTTGTCGTAACCGAGGTTGTGTCGCTGGGCGCCGTGATGTCGCCAGGTGAAATGGGTGCGGACATTGTTGTTGGCGAAGGTCAATCCATTGGCAATGGTCTTAATTTTGGAGGCCCTTACCTTGGCTTGTTTGCAACAAATCAAAAATATGTACGTCAGATGCCAGGTCGGTTATGCGGCGAAACGGTTGATGCGGATGGAAAGCGCGGTTTTGTTCTTACGCTTTCTACGCGCGAACAGCATATCCGCCGAGAGAAAGCGACATCAAATATTTGTACAAACTCTGGGCTATGTTCACTTGCGTTCACGGTGCATATGAGCTTGCTGGGCGAGAAAGGCCTAAAGAAACTGGCGCTTGTAAACCACAAAACAGCCAGTGACTTGAAAGCAGCTCTAAACGGAATCCAGGGCGTCGAGGTCTTGAACGATAGTTTCTTCAATGAAATTACTGTCAGATTACCAAAGAACGCGAATGATGTGGTGGAAGCACTGGCCGCTAAGGATATTCTAGCGGGTGTTCCTGTAAGCAGGCTTTATCCTGATGCCGGGTTTGATGACCTTCTGCTGCTTGCGGCAACCGAAACAGTTCTACCAGAAGATATTAATACCCTTAAAACTGCGCTTGAGGAGGAATTGTCATGAGTATGAATGCTGCTGGCCGCCCAACAGGTGTGGAAACAATAGAGGCAAATGAAACTTCAGGGTTCGAGAGTTTTTCAGGCCATAAAGGCCTTCGCCTTGAAGAGCCATTGATCTTTGAAATTGGTAATCGTGACACAACGGGTGTGGATATCGTTGATGTGGATGATTTTGAAATGTCCCTTGGTGGTTTAGAGCGAACAAGTGATATCGATTGCCCGGGCCTTTCAGAACCGGATGCAATGCGCCACTTTACGCGCCTTAGCCGTAAAAATTACGGGATTGATATGGGGGTTTTCCCACTGGGTTCATGTACGATGAAACATAACCCGCGTTTGAATGAAAAAATGGCTCGTTTGCCGGGGTACGGTGATGTTCATCCATTGCAGCCAACGTCTACTGTGCAAGGTGCGCTTGAACTGATGGAAGAATTAGGCCACTGGCTGAAAACATTAACTGGTTTGCCAGCCGTTGCTTTGTCACCGAAGGCGGGTGCTCACGGTGAACTTTGCGGCGTTATGGCGATCAGGGCAGCACTGGAAGCACGCGGCGATGCGCGTGAAGTAGTTTTATGTCCTGAATCTGCACATGGAACTAACCCGGCAACCGCTGCTTTCTGCGGATATAAGGTTAAGGATATCCCTGCCAAAGAAAATGGTCGTGTTGATCTGGATGCGCTGAAGGCGGCGCTTGATGATACAGTAGCTTGCGTGATGCTAACAAATCCAAATACGTGCGGGTTGTTTGAAAGCGAGATACGTGAGATTGCGGATGCGGTTCATGCAGCAGGTGCCTTCTTTTACTGTGACGGTGCAAACTTTAATGCGATCATGGGTAAAGTTCGTCCTGGTGATCTTGGTGTTGATGCGATGCATATCAACCTCCACAAAACCTTCTCTACCCCGCACGGCGGTGGCGGACCAGGTTCCGGGCCAGTTGTTTTTTCTGATGCGCTAAAGGACTTTGTGCCACTCCCTTATGTTGTAGCAGACGGTGATACCCTCGACATTAAGGAATGGGGTGATGATGAGGGTGAAACATCGCTTGGCCGTCTTACTGGCTTTCACGGTCAGATGGGCATGTATGTCCGGGCGCTGTCTTACATGCTAAGCCACGGTGTTGACGGTATTCGCCAAGCGGCAGAGGACGCGGTTTTGAACGCGAACTATGTTCTGGCAAGTCTATCAGATTTGATGTCGGCGTCTTATGAAGGGCCATGTAAGCATGAGGCTTTATTCGATGATCGTTTCCTAAAAGATACGGGTGTTACAACGCTTGATTTTGCGAAAGCCATGATTGACGAAGGGTATCATCCTATGACGATGTATTTCCCGCTTGTTGTTCATGGCGCCATGTTGATCGAACCAACAGAAACCGAATCCAAATATAATATGGATCAGTTTATTCGTTCTATGCGTGGTTTGGCGAACGCTGCCAAAAATCAGGAAGTAGAGCGTTTTGAGGGCGCCCCATATTATGCGCCTATGAAACGCCTTGATGAGACCAAGGCGGCTCGAAGCCCAATTCTTCGGTATCAGACCGCTGCGGAATAGCAGTGCATAAATATTGTAATGGAAGGGCCATTTTTATGGCCCTTTTTTTGTTTATGTTAAGGTTTCATAGCGTATTATGCGTGATCTTTATTTTTCAAAGAGGCTATAGACGTGAGCACCCGTATTCTTGTAATTGACGCTTCGCATACCATACAGGACATACTCTCCCAGCATTTCAGGCCAACTAATGTCATTGCGGCTTATGTTTCTGATCGGGAGCGAGCGTTTGAAGTGCTTGAGGCTGAACGCTACGACTATATTATCTGTGATAGCGAAACTTCTGGCTTGAAAGCACTGGATCTTATCGGTGTTGTCGCCATGTTGCCTTATGATCCGGGGGTTATTCTGATAGGGAGTGCATTGGAAGAAGATTTCCCTCAGGTTCAATCGCTTGCTCTTGCGCATAGTATAAACTTGTTGGCCGTTCTGGAACGGCCGATTGATACACAGGCCTTTTTGGGTGCTTTTCATGATGTTGCCAGCGTTCGTTCAAACCGTGTTGTAGGCTCTGAGACTGTACTTTCAGAAGCTGAATTTATGCGGGGGTTGATGACCGACGGGTTGGCAGCCGTTTTTCAGCCCAAGAAAGATATTAAAACGGGCAAGATTGTTGGCGGCGAATGTTTTGCGCGTTGGCAGGCACCAGGTGGCGGCCTTTTGGGGGCTGGTGCTATTATTAAGTTAGCGCGCGAGCAAGGGCATATGGATTTGCTCGCTTACCGTATGATCGAACTTGCTTTTAAATTAAAAGGGAACTGGGAAGGGGCTTTAAAAGGAGCGCAAATATGGGTGAATGTTTCAAGTGAAAATCTGCGAAATATGGATTTTGCAGATGTTGTCTCTGGCCTTGCGGATCAATATCAAATTAATGCAGGTGAGGTCACATTAGAGGTAACAGAATCAGACCTTGACATTGACCGTCATGAACCCCTTGAGACACTTAAACTGCTTAAAGACCGAGGTTTTAAGCTTGCCCTTGATGATTTTGGTGCCGGTTATGCTACCCTTCTGGAAATGGATACAATTCCTTTTGATGAAGTGGTCATTGATCGTAAGTTTTTATCTCGTGCATTGAAGGATAAATCAGCACGATTGATTTTAGAATCAGCGATAGAACTGACCCATAAACTGGATATGGTTTGTAGTCTGGAAGGTGTTGAAACGGCGGAGCATTTACAATTAGTCCAAGATTTAAAGGCTGATTATGCGCAAGGCTTTTTAATCGGGAAGCCGATGCCAGAAGATAAATTCCTTAAAACGCTATGAAAACCGCGAGATAATTCTCTCTTGATATTAAAATGTGCAGCGACTGATTGCTGATCTATGTAGATCGGTTATTCGTGCTCGCCTGTTGCCAAACAGCTTTAGCAATCGCAATGTCCTGAGCAGCTATCCCCGTAAGGTCAGCAACGCTTATGTCTCTTTCCTGTCGTCTGTAAAGTTTTGGATCGTTAAGAATTGCACCTAATTCTGCCGAGTTTCTGTCGTGAAACTCTATTTCACTATGCGACGCTTCCCCATGATGGATGCATTGCTCCTTGGAATCGAAAACAGTGAAAGCGGCACGTTTGAAAATGGCGGCATCAAGTTCTTGTTTACCGGGTGCGTCGGCCCCAACTGCCGTAATATGTGTGCCGGGTTGAACCCAATTATCCAAAACAATTGCTTCGGTGCTTGGCGTGGTAGTGATGATGATATTTGCTTTATTACATAGGGTTTCAAGCGAACTACATGCTGTTGCAGCTAAGCCCATATGGGCAATATCATTCAAGTATTTTTGGGTGTTTTCGGTATTCCGCCCCCATACATATATTTTGGCATTTGGTATTAGCTTTGAAAGATAAAAAAGTTGCAGCCTTGCTTGTATGCCAGTGCCAATAATGCCGATTACAGATGAAGCAGCAGGTTTTAGGGTGTAGGAGGCTATCGCCCCTGCAATAGCGGTGCGCGTGTCTGTTAACATTCCCTCGTCCAGAAGAAGCGCAATTGGCTCTCCCGTTTTGGCAGACAATACCATCATTAATCCATTACTGCTTGGAAGGCCCAGTTTCGGATTATCATAAAACCCGCTTGAAATTTTGATGACAAATGTATCATCGCCTTTGATATGACCATATTTTATGTGTAAATCACCATTTACCTCCGGAAACGGTAAATAGCCGACGGGCGGGGTCGTAACATTACCAAGGGAAAAATTGATAAATGCATCCTTGATTGCAGGGAAAAGATCTGCTTTTTCCAGTATAGTCTCGATTTGATTTTTGCCGATAATTTCCACTATTTCTCTCGTTGTTGCTTGAGGTAATTATATAGTGTTGCCCGCGCGATTCCTAGAACACGGCAAACATATGTAGCGGCTTGCTTTCCTTCAAAGGCGCCGTTTTGGGCAAGAGCAAAAACTAACGTTTTCTTCTGTTTTTGAGAAAGTTGGGAAATACTTGTTCCGGTATCTTGCGTCCAATCGGTAATGAATTGATTTATTCTCTCATGCCAGTCTTCTTTGAAAAGGGCCACTGGCTTATCTTTGTTATCAGGGGAGGAAATTAACGCTGATAAGGCTTGTTGTGCCATATGGAAATGAGACATATCAGCATTTATGCACAAGATACCTGTTGGCCTTCCTTCTGTATTTCTTAACACACTGCTTATGGATTTAATTCGTTTCCCATCCCAGTTGGTTTTTTCATAAGGGCCAATAACGCTGTCTGAAGGCTTGAAATCAATCTCATGTAACAGGGACGGTTCGCCGATAGTACGCTTTGAAATATTGTTGGCGATATAAGTGACCTGTTCGGTTGCCAGGTCATGTATGACAACCTCAACATAGGGGGCAAACAGCATTGCAATGCCATCTGCAATATTATGATACTTTTCTAACATCCTGCTATCTAAAAGTTAGTGCGCGCATAATCTGCAAGATGTTTCAGACCTTCTTCTATGTGATGTTTGGGCGCACCAATACCTAAACGAATATAGTTATCCATTCCGTACACATCGCCAGGCAATAGCATAATGCTACGCTCTTCCCGAAGTTTATGAACTAACTCTGTGGAATTTATTTTCATATTATAGCGTACAAATGCCATGCCGCCAGCGTCCGGTAATATACTTGAAAACAAGTTTGCATTGTTATTGAGCCAGCCTGAGAGAAGAGCAACATTTTCTCGCAAGATACGTCGACTACGCTCGAGGATTTCTGCTCTTTTAAGGGGCTGAACCACGATGTCAGCTACATATTCACTAACTGCACTTGTAGTGATGGAGGTATAGTCTTTGCTTTGCCAAGCCTTGTATATATCGTTTTCTGGACCAACTAACCAACCGATCCGCAATCCCGGTAGTGCCATCGCTTTTGACAGGCCTGAAGTGATGATAGCTTTTTCATAAAGGTCAGCAAAACTCGGGCTTTCCTCGCCGTTTAATTCCGACCCTTTGTAAACCTCATCAGCATGCAAATAAATGCCATAGTCACGAGCAAAATTGACTAGCTGTTGCATGCTTTCGAGTGGCAGAGTGCTACCTGTCGGATTGTTTGGGTGACAGATCGTAATCATCTTAGTTTTATCAGTGATCAGTGTTTTCAGGTCATCCAGGTCTGGTTGCCAACCCAGTTCTTCTTTAAGCGCGACTTCCTTAACTGTTACACCAAGCGCACGTGCCCAACCCCAAATTTGCAGGTAGTTGGGAACAAAAACAATCAGTTCGTCGCCTGCGTTCAGGAGCGACATAACCATTAAAAAGTTTGCTTCTGCCGAGCCATTGGTAATGATGACTTCATCTGATGTTCTGTTTTTATACAAGTTTGCAACGGACTGACGTAATTCGGTTGCGCCATTGGTCCAGCCGTACCCAATTTCCAGTTCTAAAAGCTTTGCATTCTGTTCCGGTGTTAATAACTCATTCAAAGTGTATGGATGCACACCGCTATCAGACAGATTGAACTCTACGGTGTTTTCATAGAGGGATTGAATACGCTCGAGCGTGAATTCTTCAATTTGCATCTGTCATTTCCTTGTATAAAATATCTATATATAGACATTTATTCTAAATATTAAAAAGAGTCTATGATTATTTATGTTCACTTTTTGTTCTTATTTGTTATGCTTCAATTATGGAACAGAAGAGAGCATTTTTACACGGGCGATATATGGATAGCCTTCAGCCGAAAGGCAGGGGTGCATGTTCCAATGTCTCTGGTCGGTTTGAGGGTGAAACAGTAGAATATTTTGATGATGGGTGGGAAGGGTTTGAGATGCCAAATCAGGTTACTACCCATGTAACAATCGAACATCCAAAACATATCATCACTAAAAATGCGTCACCTGATATCCCTTTTGATCGCTCTATTAATGCATACCGCGGCTGTGAACATGGCTGTATTTATTGTTTTGCCCGACCCAGTCATGCTTTCATGGGACTGTCTCCTGGGCTTGATTTTGAAACACGTTTGTTTGCAAAACCAAATGCAGCCGAACTCTTAAGGAACGAATTAGCCAAGAAAGCTTATAAGCCTGAGCCAATAGCAATGGGAACCAATACGGACCCTTACCAACCTATTGAACGCGAATACAAAATAACGCGTCAGGTGTTAGAGGTTTTACTGGAATGTAAACATCCTGTAACCCTCCTATCCAAATCTGCATTGATGCTTCGGGATATGGATATCATAGAAGCTTTGCATGAACTTAACTTAATTCGCATTGCTTTTTCGGTCACATCGCTCGACGCTAAATTATCACGCACCATGGAGCCTAGGGCGAGTTCTCCGCAAAGGCGATTGGACGCGATAAGACAATTTTCGGATAGAGGCATTCCGGTGTCGATTATGTTTGCCCCGGTAATCCCTGCGCTCAACGATCATGAAATGGAGAGCGTACTTGAAGCGGTTAAGGGGGCAGGGGCCGTTCGTGCCGCCTTTATCCTATTGCGGTTGCCGCTTGAATTACATGATCTGTTTGATGAATGGCTAGCGTCCTATTATCCAAACCGACGAAAACGTGTGATGAACAGATTGAAGGCAATGCGTGGCGGTAAAGCGAATGATCAGCGTTTTGGTCACAGAATGAAAGGGGTTGGCGTTGAGGCTGATTTGTTGAAATCGCGTTTCCTGAGATCGATAGATCGCTTTAAATTAAATCAGAGTTTCAGCAAGCTTGAGAGAGGCCTATTTGAAAAACCCCTCTCAAAGAATGGTCAATTTAGTCTGTTTTAGATCAGTTCTGCGAGCATTTCTTTTTGATATGGTTTTAAGCTTTCCATATTGCCGTCACGTACCTGGTTGGCCCATTCTGGGTTGGCGATCAAGGCACGACCCACAGCAGCCAGATCAAATTCGCCAGCTTCCATGCGGCTTGCAAGCTCAGATAAATCTGACGTTTCAGCTTCTTTGAAAACAGGGCTGCCTTCATTGATAAAGTCATTATCAAGGCCAACACTGCCAACGGTAATAGTTGGCTTGCCAGTGATTTTCTTAACCCATCCCGCAAGGTTTAAATTGCTTCTTTCAAATTCGGGTTCCCAGAAGCGGCGTGTAGAACAGTGGAAAATATCGACACCAGCATCCACAAGCGGTTTCAGGAACGTTTCCATTTCTTCTGGCGTATTCGTTAATTTTGCAGTGTATTCCTGCATTTTCCACTGGGACCACCGAAGGATTACTGGAAAATCTGGGCCAGTGCGGTCTTTGATAGCTTTGACGATTTCTGCGGCGAAACGTGTTCTGTTTTGTAAGGTGCCGCCCCACTGATCGGTACGTTCATTCAAATCAGCCCAGAAAAACTGGTCAATTAAGTATCCATGAGCGCCGTGCACTTCAACACCGTCGAAACCTAATTTCTGTGCGTCTGCAGCACCTTGCGCGAAGGCTTCTATGACATCTGCAATATCGTTTTCGCTCATTTCATGGCAACGCTTCTTGCCTTTGGCGACCATTCCCGAAGGGCCGTAGCCTGGAACCTCAGCGTCAGGCTCGATACCTGGCCGTCTAACGGCGCCCACATGCCAAAGCTGTGGCATGATTTTACCACCTGCACTATGAACCGCATCGACTACGTCTTTCCAGCCAGCGAGCGCCTTTTCACCATAAAAGAATGGAACATTTGGGTATCCACTCGCTGCTGGGTGATTGATGCAGGTCCCTTCCGTGATAATGAGGCCAACACCGCCTTCAGCGCGTCTTTTGTAATAGTCGATATTCTTTTGGTTAGGGAAATTCCCTGGCGACGAAGTTCTAGTCATTGGAGCCATGACAATGCGATTTGGTAACTCTAAAGCGCCTAATTTGAACGGCTCAAATAAACAGGGATATTGTGCAGACATATGACTTCCAAATAATGATTTGTATTAATTAATAATTGGCTGTTTTTACTGTAAATGCCTGCTAATGTAAATATAGGGTTTTGAGCTACAGGTTGGGAAATTCTTATGCAGTTTTTTAGCAAATCTTTTGTTGGTCTACTTATCGCATTGTTTTTGAGTGTTTTTGTAAAAGCGGATGCATATTTGCTTATGCCGTCCAATGTATTGGATGTCTCGACAGGACGAATTCTTGATGGCTATCAAGTTCACGTTCAGGACGATAAAATTGTTCAAATCGGTAAAAACCTTACTGTGGACAGAGCGGTTAAGCGTATTGATTTGAGCGGCTTAACGTTGATGCCGGGGTTGATTGATGCCCATAGCCACGTACTCTTGCACCCCTACAATGAAGTTTCATGGAATGATCAGGTTTTAAAGGAAAGTTGGGCGGAGCGAACGCTCCGTGCGGGCAATCATTTAGGGGCTACGCTCGATGCTGGTTTTACATCGCTTCGTGATTTAGGAAGCGAAGGCGCTGGTTATATGGATGTTGGCATTCGTGATGCGGTGAACAAGGGGGTTATTGAGGGGCCTCGATTAATTGTAGCAGGGAAGGCAATTGTCTCAACAGGTAGTTATGGACCAAAAGGATTTGATTTATCGCATCATATTAACCTCGGCGCAGAACCTGCTGATGGCGCTGATTTAATTCACGTTGTTAGGGATCAGATTGGCAAAGGTGCAGATATTATTAAGGTTTATGCTGATTACCGTTGGGGCCCAAATGGTGAAGCCAAGCCTACATTCACACTGGATGAGCTAAAAACCATTGTTCAAATCGCAAATGACAGTGGAAGGCCTGCTGTTGCACATGCTGCCTCTGATGAGGCCATGCGGCGCGCTATATTGGCTGGGGTCCAAAGCATTGAACACGGTGACGGTGGTAGTTTTGAAACATTTAAGTTGATGGCGGAAAAAGGGGTGATTTTCTGTCCCACCATTGCGGCCGGGGACGCAATTTCACGGTATCGCGGCTGGGACGGTTCGAAAGCAAGCGAGCCCGCTCGAATTGGTCAGAAACGCACATCAATGGAATTAGCGCTAAAGGCAGGTGTTGAAATTTGTAATGGTAGCGATGTTGGTGTGTTTACCCACGGCGACAATGCCCGAGAGTTAGAGCTGTTAGTTACGCATGGCTTAACAAATTTGGATGCGCTAAAGGCAGCGACCTACACATCTGCTAAATTAATGAATATTGATGGATTAGGTCTCGTAAAAGAAGGATATCTTGCTGATATCATAGCGGTTTCAGGCAATCCAATTGATGATTTATCAGCGATCCGCCGTGTCGAATTTGTGATGAAAAATGGCAAAATCTATAAAAAGCCATAGAGTCTCTATAGAAGATCATTATGCAGATCATATCGAAAATATATATGTTGCCCATCTGGTTTTTTGGCCTGTTTGGGCAATCAAAATCATTTAAAGCGAATCCGATCATTGGCTCACGGCTTTTGAATATATTAGGGCTTCATATATTAAGGGTTGTGCTTGCCCACATAGCAGCTCACATTCGCTGGTTTTTCCTGAAGCCAATGATGGACGAGGATGAACGCGAGGCCTATCACCGTGATGGATTTGTACTGGTTCCTGATTTTATAGACGAAGAAACTATTCAGGCTATTACCGATAAGTTTGATGCTATGGATGTTCACCCGCGCCAAATGGTGCAGGGGAACACATATACCCAGCGTATATTATTAGATGATAAAGTGCTGCAACAATCGTCACCTTTAAGCGAAGTGGTTAATGATAGTCGCCTACAGGATCGTTTGTTTTACACTGGGGCTAAATGGCATAGGCCACTTATGTATATTCAGCGTATTCGGAATGGATTTGTTGACGGCAAGAAAGACCCCCAGAAAACCATGCATTCCGATACATTTCATCCAACGATGAAGGCATGGTTGTTTCTTCAGGATGTGGAGCAAAAACACGGGCCCTTTACTTATGTCAAAGGGTCACACCGTTTATCCTTAAAACGTTTGAAGTGGGAATACAGGCGCAGTATTCAGGCTGGTAATATATCAGACGGGTACTCTGAGAAGGGTTCGTTCCGCGCTGACGCTCAAGACCTTGAAGAAATGGAATTAGCTGCACCAAAGGGAATTACTGTTAAGGCTGGTACGCTTGTCATTGCAAATACTAATGGTTTCCATGGGCGCGGGCAGGCCAATGACGGTGAAAGTCGAATAGAGATTTGGGCATATAGTCGCCACAATCCATTCAATATTTTGCCGGGGTTCGGTTCTAAGTTAATGGCTAATATCGAACAATGGGGTTTGCAGCAATTTTGGCTCTACAAAGACCGTCAAGCTGCGAAGAACATATCAAGAGCCAGTTGGCACCTGATTGATGCTGACGAGATGTTTTTGGATAATGATGGCCGTTAAAGCAAAATAAAAAACAGTATTTTCGATAAATTTAAAAAATTAGGCTTTTTTTTAGGTATGGGTGCCAATATCGCTGAAATTTAAAGTTTTTTACTAATTTGATTGTTTGAAAGACTAATTTATGGGGAATATAGCTGCTGTTATTCTTGCTGCCGGTAAAGGCACTAGAATGAAATCTGAAAAACATAAAGTCCTGCATGATATTGCGGGACAACCAATGCTCTTTCATTTGATGGATACAGTTCAAGGTTTGGGATGCTCCAAGCAAGTTCTTATTGTTGGTTCAGGGCGGGAACAATTGGAAACGGCCATTGCAGGTGCTGATTATTCAGCGGAGTTTGCAGTTCAAGAAGAGCAATTGGGTACGGGGCACGCCGTTATGATGGCAGAAAAGTCCCTTTCAGGATTTGATGGTGATGTAATTATCCTGTTTGGGGATACGCCTTTTATTCCAAATTCTGTGATGGAGCAGATGCTTGAAGCCAAGAATAACAAGGCGAATAAACCTGGTATTGTCGTTTTGGGCTTCGAGGCCGCCGACCCCGGAAAATACGGTCGTTTGGTTTTATCGAGTAACGGTGACCTAGAGCGTATTGTTGAATATAAAGACGCTACTGAAACAGAACGCGCAATATCGCTTTGTAATTCTGGTATGATGGTCGTTGACGGCGCTAAACTTTTCAAGTGGTTGAAAGAATTGTCGAACGATAATGCAGCTGGTGAGTATTATCTTACGGATCTGGTTGCATGTGCTAGGGCCGATGGTTCTCATGCGGTTGTTGTGAATGCTTCAGAGCAGGATGTGATGGGGGTAAATAGCCGCGCAGATTTGGCGGCAGCGGAATTAGCGTTTCAATCCAAAAAACGCGCAGAAATGATGGCATCCGGTGTTACGCTAATAGACCCTGATACAGTTTATTTCGCAAACGATACAAAAATAGAGGCTGATGTCATCATTGAGCCAAATGTATTTTTCGGCCCGAATGTGCATGTTTCAGGCGGTGCAAGGATCAAAGCGTTTAGCCATCTTGAAGGGACGACCATCGGTGAAAACGCAAGTGTTGGCCCGTTTGCACGACTGCGCCCTGGTGCTGAGATTGGGGATAAGGCAAAAATTGGTAACTTTGTCGAAGTTAAAAAAGCTAAGCTCGGCGAAGGGGCAAAGGTAAGTCATCTTTCCTATATAGGCGATGCCATCGTAGGTGATGCCGCTAATATAGGCGCGGGTACAATTACTTGTAATTACGATGGTTTCTTTAAATACCAGACGGTTATCGGCAAAGAAGCTTTCATTGGGTCGAATACTGCTCTTGTTGCCCCTGTTACAGTTGGTGACGGCGCGATTGTTGGAGCAGGTAGTGTTATCTCAAGTGATATTGATCAGGATGCCTTAGGAGTTACACGGGCAAAACAACGGCAAATTGACGGGTTTGCTGCAAAATTTCGATCTGAACGATTGGCGAAGAAGGAACAAAAATAATGTGCGGCATTGTTGGAATAGTCGGAATAACAAATACCGTTCCCCGAATGATGGAGGCCTTACATCGGTTGGAATACCGTGGGTACGATTCTGCGGGTGTCGCGACACTTCATGGTGGGGAATTGCACCGCTGTCGTGCTGTGGGCAAAATTGCGGCCCTTGATAGTAAACTTGTAGACCAACCTATCAAAGGTGATATCGGGATTGGACATACGCGGTGGGCAACGCACGGTGAAGCCGTTGAAGTGAACGCGCATCCTCATATGGCAGATGGTCTTGCAGTTGTTCACAATGGTATCATCGAAAATTTCGCATCACTGAAAAAAGAACTGATTGAAAATGGCCACAATTTTGAAGGTGAAACCGATACGGAAGTTGTTGCTCATTTAATATCGGAATATTTGGCGCGTGGTCTTGCTCCAAAAGATGCTGTTTTCGAAACTTTGAAGCGAATTGAGGGAGCATTTGCTCTAGCGATCATTATAAAGAATGAAAACGAGCGAATTTTTGCTGCGCGTAGAGGCAGCCCCCTTGTGGTTGGAATGGGGAAGGGCGAAAACTATCTTGGTTCAGATGCGATTGCTCTTGCTAGTCTATCCAATAAGTTAATCTACCTTGAGGAAGGTGACTGGGCAGAGATTTCCCGTGAGGCTGTCACGGTCTTTGATATGACTGGCGCCGTTGTTACGCGCCCTGTTACATACTCACAAGTGTCGAATACTTTTGCAGATAAAGGCAATTATCGGCATTTCATGCAGAAGGAAATATTCGAACAGCCATTTATCCTCGCTCAAACCATTGGTAAATATTTTGACCAAACAGGGGGAGGCGTCAAGTTACCAGCCGGTGATTTTGATTTTGCGAATGTTAGCAAGGTCACGATTATCGCATGTGGAACCAGTTATTATGCGGCACTTGTCGCCAAATTCTGGCTAGAAAAAATGGCAAGAATTTCGGTAGAAGTGGATATCGCTTCTGAATTTCGCTACCGCGATCCGGTATACACTGAGGGTGGGTTGGCGATCTTTATATCTCAGTCGGGAGAAACGGCGGATACGCTTGCAGCATTAAAGCATGCGAAAGCGGCAGGTCAGTCGATCCTTTCGATCCTGAATGCAGAAGAATCGTCCATGTCCCGCGAGTCCGACATGGTGTTCCCGATTTATGCTGGCCCAGAGATTGGGGTTGCAAGTACAAAAGCATTCACTTGCCAATTGATCGTTTTGGCAGCACTCGCGACCGAGATCGCGCGCGCAAGAGGAAAGCTTGATGAAGCAGGTGTTGTATCGGCTATTAATAGTGTCGGTGAAATTCCCAAGCTTGTCGCTGATGTTCTTAGCAATCATAAGGGCATCGAGAAGATTGCTCATAAAATTGCAAAAGCGCGTGATATTCTGTTTGTAGGACGAGGGCTTCATTCCGCTATTGCGATGGAAGGTGCGCTGAAGCTTAAGGAAATTAGTTATATTCATGCCGAGGGGTATGCAGCAGGTGAGCTGAAGCATGGCCCTATCGCCTTAATTGACGAGAATGTCCCTGTTATCGGACTTGCCCCGCATAACGAGCTTTTTGATAAAACAGTCTCTAATCTGCAGGAAATTATGGCGCGGCAGGGTCAGGTGATTGTTATCTCTGATCATGACCCAAGCGCAGTGGGCTCAAATGGCGAAGACTTGATGTCATTCAAAATGCCTAAGTGCGATGATATCGCGAGTCCGATCGTTTACGCTGTCCCTGTTCAACTTCTTGCCTATTATGCAGCAGTTGAAAAAGGGACAGATGCAGACCAGCCGCGTAATCTGGCAAAATCTGTAACTGTCGAATAAATTCTGTACCGTTTCAGAATTTGATGATTTGTCTGAAACGGTTTTTCCTTGATTATTGCCGCTAGCACATCGGCGCAATATGCGGTTTCAGTTTTCTGCAAGCACTGATACTGCGAGATATTTCCTCTAAATAACAGATTTATGATGGTAATTCGACTGGTCTGAATAATAGATGATGTACGTATGAGTAAAATTATGCCAATAGCTTATAGATTGGACATGTAGCAAATTTGGTCTCGTTGACGGTAGTACACATGGATGAAGTTGAAGAAAATTTAAAAAGCGCGATGCAATCGTTTGCACAGAATGTGTCTGTCATTACGTCATTCATGAACGAAAAACCTCATGCAATGGTTGCTTCGTCCGTCACCTCTGTTTCGATGTCACCGCCTTCTATGTTGGTTTGTATTAACCGTAACATTACGATGCATTCTGTGATGAGTAGTCAAAAATATTTCGCTATTAATCTGTTGGGGTCAGATCATGTGGATATTGCGAATTTATGCAGCGGTGGCGCCGAAGGGGAGCAACGATTTTCTGCTGGTGATTGGAAACTGGAGAATACTAAAGCGCCCCTTTTAAGGGATAGTATTAGCTCAATTCTATGCGAACGGGATCAAATGATCGAATATGGTTCCCATACTGTTTTTATCGGGCTTGTGCGTGAAGTGATTACAAGTGAACGCAGTGATACGCTTCTATATCATTACTGCGATTACAAAAGCCTCTCGTAATTAAATTCTTACAAAGTTACTCCAGATATAGACCTTATAGCTAAAGTTGTTATGATATAGCCAATTCATGCACATATCATGGGACAGGAGTATCTTTCGTGAATTACATGCGGTCCATATCATTCGTTATTTTGAGTTTTCTATTTGTGTTTGCCCCCGCAACTGCACAACAAAACACCCCGTTAATAACCTATAATACCCAGCATCATCCAACCCTCGCCAGAAATGGCATGGTGGTAAGCCAGGAATATTTTGCAAGCGAAGCAGGGCTTGAAATCCTTCGAGCGGGCGGTAATGCCGTTGATGCGGCGGTTGCAACAGGTTTCGCACTGGCGGTAACGCACCCACAGGCAGGTAATATCGGCGGCGGTGGTTTCATGATGGTTTACTTGAAGGACCAGGATAAAACGATTGCTATCGATTACCGTGAAATGGCGCCAAAAGCAGCCCACCGGGATCTGTTCTTGGACGCAAACGGTGATGTTGATAACGCGCGTGCTCGCTTTAGCTATCAATCCACCGGTGTTCCCGGCACTGTAATGGGCCTGACCCAAGCATTGGAAAAATATGGGACATTGCCACTTGATAAGGTTATGGCCCCTGCCATTAGGCTGGCACGGGATGGCTTTGAGGTCCCATGGGCGTTAGCAGATAGCCTGAACAGGTTCCAGCAACGGTTGAAGAGCGATGAAGCGACTGCAAAGTATTTTTATAAAACTGATGGCACGCCTTATGTCGCGGGTGAACTTTTAAAGCAAACTGATCTTGCTGCAACATTGCAGGCTGTTGCCGATAACGGTGCCAAAGGGTTTTATGAAGGATGGGTTGCAGACAAAATTGTTGCAACTATGCAGGCAAATGACGGGATCATCACCCATGATGACCTGAAAAATTATGTTGTCCGCGAAAGGGAAGCCGTATCTGGCACATATCGTGGCTTTAAGGTTGTTGCGATGCCGCCTCCATCATCTGGCGGCGTTCACGTAGTTCAAATGCTGAATGTTCTTGAGGGATGGGATGTTAAAGGTTTGGGGCACAATAGTGCTGATTATCTTCACCGCCTGACGGAAACAATGAAGTATGCTTATGCTGATCGCTCAAAATATCTGGGTGATCCAGACTATTTTGATGTGCCGGTCGAGGCGCTCGTGGACAAAGGATATGCCGGGTCTATCCGAGATAAGATTAAGCTTGAAAAAGCAACACCATCAACAGAGATTGCGCCTGCACCAAGTCTTCCTTACGAAAGCAATGATACTACCCATTTTTCTGTCGTGGATAGATTTGGAAATATGGTGGCAAACACCTACACGCTTAACTTCACCTACGGGAATGGTAAATCTGTGGCTGGTGCAGGGTTCCTATTGAATAATGAGATGGATGATTTCTCTGCCAAGGTTGGTGTTGCTAATGCCTTTGGTCTATTGGGCGGCGAAGCGAATGCAATTGAAGCCGGAAAACGCCCACTAAGTTCGATGACACCGGTATTTTTGTTTAAAGATGGCAAGCCACTTATGACAACAGGTAGCCCAGGTGGTTCCACAATTATCACCGTGGTATTGCAGACGATTTTGAATGTTATGGACTTTGATATGAACCCTGCGGCTGCGACAGCTGCACCGCGGATTCACCACCAATGGTTTCCGGACCGTTTGTTCATAGAGCCAGGCCATTCAATTGATACGCGCCGCATCCTGAAGGCAATGGGTCATAATGTGAACACTGACGCTAATAGCTTAGGCGACCGTGTTTTGGGTTCAACGCAGTCCATCGTAATTGCGCCAAATGGAATACTGATGGGGGCGGCTGACCCCCGCAGACCTGGTTCGCACGCCGCAGCATTCTAACTATGATTTAATCAGGTAAGAACGAAAAAAGGGCAGGTAATTTTCCTGCCCTTTTTATTTGAGTGTTTAATTAAATTGCTTACTCAGCTTGGCTTGGGACCTCATAACCGTTTCCGCGGTTAAATATGCGGGTCTTCAGTCTACCAAAGAAAGCTGATGCATCAGCACCTGCTGCACACATACTTGGAACGAGTATAAGTGTAACAAAGAAGGCAATGAATACACCTGCCGCTAACGCAAGCACGATTGGCTTCAAGAAAGCTGCTTGAATAGACTGTTCCAGCATCATTGGTATCAATCCGATAATCGTTGTAACAGTTGTAAGCATAATCGGCCTAAAGCGTGCAACGCCTGATTCTACCACCGCTTCATAGGCATCCATACCTCTCAAGCGAAGGCGATTATAATAATCCATGAGAACGAGATTATCATTAATCACAACCCCGATTGCGGCTGCTATACCGAAGAAGCTAAAGAGGCCAACCGTCATATCCATCGCAAAGTGGGCAAATACGGCACCAACGAATGCGAATGGCATCGCAATCATAATCAGTATCGGCTGCCAATAGCTCTTGAACGCAACAGCGAGCATCATATAGAGCACAAAGAATGCGATGAGATTAAGCTGAAGAAGCTCTTGGAAGAACCTACGTTCGCCTTCTGCTTGACCGATGCTACCACGAACGACACCAGGGAATTGTTTTTCCCAGGTGGGGAAGAAGTTTTCCTCAAGGTCCTTCATGATATCATCACGTACATCATCCTTCATGTCAGCGCTCACTCGGGCAGCTCTGTTACCGTTCCAGCGCGCAATACGTTTGATGCCTGGGGCATATTCAAGGTCTGCAATCGCTGTTAATGGAACTTCATTGCCGTCCACAGTCCGCACTCTAAAGTCTTTGAGGCTTTCAATAGACCTGCGTGCTTCTTTAGGGTAGCGAACCATCACACGAACATCCTGACCGCTACGAGGAATTCGTGATACTTCCAGTCCAAAATATGCATTTCGGATTTGCTGTGAAACTTGTGCAAGCGTTAAACCAAGCTTTTCGGTACCCGGCTTTAACGTCATACGAATTTCCTGACTATCGCCTTGCAAGTTATTGCGAATGTCATAAAGCGCTTCATATGTCCGCATTTGGGTTTCGAGTGCGTTCACTGCATCCTGAAGGACTTTGAGGTCAGGGTGCCTAACTGATAGTTCAAAACCAGGGTCACCATCACTTTGAGTGTAGTCAACTGATACTTCCTCTGCATCAGGAACTTCACCCATCAGTTCACGTAACCGAATAGAAGCGTCTTTTGCAGACATATCACGGACTTCAGGTGGCGCAAGTTTTACAATAGCCAGTACGCTATCTCTGCGAGAGCGTGTGTACCAGTTTTCAATCAGTTTTCCTTCACCGCCTGTCCGAGCATTAACTTCTTGCTCGAGTGCTTTCTCAGCATCCTGCAGCTGTTTTAAAACTTCCAGTGACCGTGAATATGGCGTGCCTTCAGGCATCACAACATTTACGTTAATCTGGTCACTTTCGATTTCCGGGAAAAAGCCAGTTTTGACAAACGGAGAACCGAACAGACCAAAACCAAAGAACATGACTGCGAAAAAGATAGACATGCTAAGATATCTGCGATTAACAGCCCACGTTCCAATTCTACGGTATTTGGTTTGCGCGAAATTGATGATGCTGTCGGCAATACGTTTCTGGAAACGTCCAAACGCATTAAGTTTCTCACGTGGCTTCATTTTCGACAAGTGAGCAGGCAAAATCAATAAAGACTCGATCAAAGATATGGTCAGCGCTGATACGACAACCCATGTAATATTTCTTGTAAATTCTGTTGTCGAACCCGATAGGAACAACCATGGTAAGAACATAATGATCGTTGATAATACAGCAAATACCACTGGTTTCGCAACCAATTGAGCCCCTAATACGGCGGCAGTAATACCCCCCCCTGTTTTTTGGGATTCGCTGTGAATATTTTCACCAACAACGATTGCATCGTCCACTACAATCCCTAGTACAAGAAGGAAGGCAAATGTCGATAGCATGTTAATTGAAACACCAACATATGGCAGGATAAAGAACGCACCAGCATAGGCTATTGCGATACCCGCAGTTACCCAAAAGGCAACTTTTGGTCTTAATGTTAACAATAGAACAACAACAACCAATAGAAGACCATAAAGCGCAGATTCGCCTATTGTGGTCATGCGGCTATTAAAGGCTTCAGCCTGATCGGTCCAAAGTGTTAATTCCACACCTTCCGGTAAGCTGTCCTGACGTTTAGTTATCCATTCTTTTACGGACTCAGAAGCCTGTACGATATTCATATATTCAGTAGTTAGAACCTGAATAAGAACCGCAGGTTGGCCATTTAAAGTCGCTAATATTTCATTGTCTTCAAAACCATCAATGATGTTAGCAACATCAGAAAGCCTGATTGTAGCACCGTCAACAGTTTGTCTAACTATGATTTTACTGAATTGCGCTTCTGTATCTGCTTGATTGCGAATGGCAACGGTGTATTGACCAGCTTCTGTTTGAAGAGCCCCTGATGAAAGGTTCAAAGAGCTTGCTCTAATCGCATCAGAAACCTGCGAGAACGTCAGATTATATCGACGAAGGGCATCTTCGCTAACTTCGATCGTTACTTCCTCACGTCTTACGCCAAAGAGCTCAACAAGCGAGATCGCTGGTAAAACGGCAACCTCTCTGCGCAATTCTTCAGCTAAACGCTTGAGGTTACGTTCGCCAATATCACCACTTACAGCAATGCGGATATATTCATTGCGGTTAATAAATTGGGTAACCTGAGGCGGTTCAATGTCGCGAGGAAACGAAGATATGGAATCAACGCGCACTTTTACGTCATTTTGAAATTGAACAAAATCAACGTCATCAAGCGCCAGAATAACAACGTTCGCTGATCCTTCACTCGCGAAGGAACGCACCCAATCGATATTATCCAGGTCACGAACAGACTCTTCAATTCGCTCAATTATCTGTTTTTCAACATCTTCTGGTGAAGCACCTGGCCAAGCGACACGAATTTCCAGACCTGGAAAGCGAACCGTCGGCTCAATTTCACGCTCCATTTTAAAGAATGAAATAGCACCTAGTAGAAATAGGCCAATCATTAAGAGGTTGGCGGCAACTGTATTTCGTGCCCACCATTCGATTAATTTATTCATGATTGCCTCCCTTAACGTGAAGCAGCGTCTGCAGGTGCTGCAGCAACGTTAGTGCCAGTAGTAATTGGCTCAACGGCCATGCCTTCGATAGCTGTACGAACAGCAGACGTTACAACTTGGTCACCTACGTTAACACCTGAAGATACAAGAAGTCGATCTTTGGATGTCGCTAATACATCTACGGTTTTAATGCGGAGTTTACCGTCATCAATAATATAAACCTTATCTTCTTCACGTAGAGCCGTACGCGGCATAACAAACGCCGCCTGGGATTTTATGCCTTCAATCTCGGCGGAAACAAACAGTCCTACAGGTAAAGGTGATTTACCATCAGCTTGTGCGTATGGTTTTTCAACTTCGGCCATAGCATAGGCAAGGCGTGTCTGTTGGTCGATTGACGCAAGAGTACGAACAATTTTGCCTTCCCAACTTTGCTGTTGATTACCAATACGTGCTTTTAATGTAACCTTTGGTGCGTAGCTGTTTTTTGCTTCAAATCCGACAGGTAGGTTTAATTCAGCCAACTGAAGGTCTGTTAGTGGTAATCTGATCTCAACAACGTCGGTACCGAAAACACGGCCTAATTTTGCGCCAGTTGTAACAAATTGACCTACACCTACAGAACGCTCTGTCACTCGGCCATTGAAGGGCATACGAATATTAGTTCGTGACAGGTTTAAGTTCGCTTCTGCCAGGTCGGCCTCAGCAGCGCGTAAGTTTGCTTGTGCCTGGGCAACTTGTGGTTTGTTTAGCGCAAGAGCAGTTGGTTTGCCGTCTTTGATCCAGGCTTTAGAGTCGTCCCATTGCTTTTGTTTCAACTTTGCATTGGCTAATTGTTGCTCTAGTTGAACATAGGCATCGGCAACACGCGCTTCAGCACGGGTTACAGCAAGCTTGTAATTCGAATCGTCAATTTTAATGAGTGTAGTTGATGGCTCAAAACTACTACCTTCGGCAAATTCAGATGAAACCGAAACTATTCGTCCGGATACCTCTGAAATGATATCGATTTCTGTTTTTGCGCGAACTTCGCCTTGCGTATTAACAGAAAGAACAACCGTATCAGATTTAACCTCATCGACCTTTAGGGCGATTGGGCGCACGGTGTTTTCTTTTTTTTCTGGTTCAGGTTTAGTGTTACCAAGAACGGCACATGACCCTAATCCTGCGGCTAGCACCATGATTGGTGCTGCAACTTTCAAAATCTTTTTCACTTTTTTATCCTCGCTGTATAAATTGTGTGAGTCTTTTGCCCACTTATATTTATCACTATAGTACTATATCAAATCTATATAGTTGTCACGACGAATCTTTTCTAGGGCAATACGAAAATTTATTCTTAAATCTAATTCTTGATGAGTGTTAACAGCTCTTTAAAGATTTTGTTGTTCACTATGCCTCTACGATTTTGTGAGGCGTATATCAGTATGCAGTCGTTTTTGAGTTATTCATTGTGATCAAACAAAGTTTTAATACGAGACAAACAGCTTTATCAGTGATGCACGAAGAATCCGCGTCAAGCGAGCTCGCAATTTTTGACGCCTTGGCAGAAGGGGTTCTTGTCCGTCAAAATAATGAGATTGTATTTTGTAATACTCAACTCCTAAACATGCTGAGGTTTGATGGCAGCAAAAATGACTTCCTTTCGCAGCCACTTGCTTCATGGGTTCATGAAGATGATCTTGATACGCTTAGAACCTATCATTATTCACGCACAATGGGTGAGGATGTACCTGTAAATTATACATTCCGTGTAATGCGTGCGGACGGCGAAAAACGGGTTTTTAGCTGCCGAGCAAGTGTCGGGACCTGGCTGGGGTCGAAGGCAAGCATTGCATGCTTGTTTGATATCACGGATCAATTAGAGGCAGAGCGTGAGCGTGAATATTCGCAGCAGATTTTTCACAATGTTTTTAGGCTTACCCCTGAGGTTATGGTAATTGCCGAAATTGCCAGTGAAAAAATTATAGATATTAACCCTGCGTTTTTAAATATATTTGGCGCTCGACGGGATGATGTTGTTGGAAAAAAAGCAACAGACCTGGATATTTGGGCAGACCCAACCTTTTATGAAAGATTTGTAAAAGAGCTTAAAATTACTAGCTCCATTACGGATATGCCCGTAATCATGAGAACACGGGGCAATATTGTCAGGCATTTCAAGTTTTTTGCCCAAACAATTACAAGCACCAAAAAACCTGCGATGCTCATTGTTGGCCGCGATGTTACGGAAGATATTGCTCAAGCAGAAGAACTTCAAAAAAACAGGGATATTGCGGAATTAGCGAATAGAACCAAGTCAGAATTTTTGGCCAATATGAGCCATGAACTGCGCACTCCCCTTAATGCTATACTTGGGTTCGCCGAGATTATTAAGGATGAAATTCTAGGGCCTGTTGGCATTGACAAGTACAAAGAATATGCAGGGGATGTCTATAATAGTGGCACTCATCTGCTTTCTATAATTAATGATATTCTTGATCTTTCAAAGGTTGAAGCCGGTAAGTTGCAGGCTCATTTGGTTTGGATTGATCCTTTAGAAAGTATGGAGATTTGCCTAAACCTTGTCAAACAGCGTGCTATTGAGTCCTCGGTGAATTTGGTAGAAAATATTGATAAGGATATTCTGCTTGAGGCTGATGAGAAACTGGTTCGACAGATTTGCTTAAATTTACTAACAAACGCCGTTAAATTTACACCCGCTGGTGGGGAAGTTTCCTTGTCGCTCAAAAAGCTGGATAACGGTGAACTCTGTATTTCTGTGAAGGATACTGGGGTTGGTATGACGCCAGCAGAGATTAAGGTTGCCAAAAGGCCGTTTGGGCAAATTCAATCCAGCATAAGCCGCGACAAGGATGGCGTAGGACTAGGATTGCCTTTAGTATCCTCGTTTGCGGACAAACTTCATGCACAGTTTACTCTCGAGAGCGAACCTGGTGTAGGAACCACGGCGTCAGTTATTTTCCCTGAATTCAAAGTCCGTAGCAAGACTGAACAACGTAAAAAAGAGCGCTAAAAGCATATTTAGCACCGCGTTTACAAGTTGTTTTATAGTGCGCGCCAGCCGATATCTTTTCTGTAAAAACCATCTTGCCATTCAATGGCTTCTACTGCTTTATAGGCATTATCTTTGGCTTCTTTTACCGTTTTCCCTAGCGCCGCCACATTCAAAACGCGGCCACCATTCGCTAGTATTTGGCCGCCTTCCTTGCGGGTTCCAGCCTGGAAAACATTGGTTTTCTCAAGTGCATTCGCGGCTTCGATATTCTTGATGACACTACCCTTCTCGTAGCTACCGGGGTATCCTTTGGCAGCCATCACAACAGTGAGTGCCGCGTCAGAAGTCCATTTGGGGGTGATCCCGTCCAAGTTGCCTTCTGCAGTTGCCATTAGTACGGGCAGTATATCACTCTCTAGGCGTGTCATGAGCACTTGACACTCTGGGTCGCCAAATCGGCAGTTATATTCGATAAGTTCAGGCCCTTTATCAGTTATCATCAATCCTGCAAAAAGCACGCCTTTGTAGGGCGCACCCATATCTTTCAAGGCTTGTACAGTTGGTTTGATAATTTCGTTAATTGTACGATCGCACATTTCATCTGTCATAACGGGTGCTGGTGAATATGCTCCCATGCCGCCGGTGTTTGGCCCTGTGTCACCGTCTCCAACGCGCTTATGATCTTGAGCGGTCGCGAGTGGAAGGATGTTTTCACCGTCTATGAATGCAAAAAAGCTTGCTTCTTCACCCTCAAGAAATGCTTCGATAACAACTTCTGCACCAGCGTCGCCAAAAGACCCTGCAAACATATCATTCACAGCATCAATCGCTTCTTTTTCTGACATTGCGACAATAACCCCTTTGCCTGCGGCTAAACCATCTGCCTTGATGACAATAGGGGCACCGTTCTTTTTTATGTACGCGACGGCGTCTTCTGAATTTTGAAATTTTTGATAAGCAGCCGTTGGGATATTATATTTGGCACAGATATCCTTAGTGAAACCCTTTGATCCTTCAAGTTGGGATGCAAATTTATTTGGTCCGAATGAGGATATCCCCGCTTTGTCTAAATCATCGACAAGTCCATTCACAAGTGGTGCTTCAGGGCCCACAACAACCAGATCAATTTTGTTGGTTTGGCAAAAACTAATAACGGCTTCATGGTCAGAACTATCCAGGTTCACACAGCTGGCGACATCCTCTATTCCGCCGTTTCCTGGTGCACAATATAGTTTTGTGAGAAGTGGACTTTGTTGAATTTTCCAGCATAGTGCATGTTCACGACCACCAGATCCGATCACCAGAATATTCATCTTTAAAGTCCCTTTGTATTCAGGTTTCTATGGCTTGAGATATACGATATTGGCTCATCATCATAGAAGATTGCTTGAAGAAGGCTTCCTTGTATCATAGGTTCATATTCGCTCAAGGCTGAAATTAAGTTTCAGCGTCACAAGCGGCGTTATTTTCCAGAAAAGGCCCGGTATGATTACTGACAGTGAGAATATGAAGCAAACCAATGCGAATATTGCAGAATATACTGTTTCTGAGATATCAGGCGCGTTAAAGCGAACCGTTGAAGACCGTTTTGGTTACGTGAGAGTAAGAGCGGAGTTGTCAGGGGTAAAACGTGTTTCATCCGGGCACTGTTATTTTGCTCTCAAGGATGAAAGTTCCGTCTTGGATGGTGTTATGTGGCGGGGGAATGTTTCTCGGCTTTCCTTTGTCCCAGAAGATGGCCTTGAGGTTGTTTGTAGCGGCAAGCTGACAACATATGCTGCCCGATCCAAATATCAGATGGTTGTCGATGCTATGGAACCGGCTGGTGCTGGCGCCCTAATGGCACTGTTGGAAGAACGTAAACAGAAGCTTGCTTCGGAAGGTTTGTTTGATCCGTCGAGGAAAGTTCCTATCCCGTTTTTACCACGTAAGATAGGTGTTGTAACGTCGCCCACAGGTGCGGTTATTCGTGATATCCTACACCGCCTGTCAGACAGGTTTCCTTCAAATGTTATGGTGTGGCCCGTTTTGGTGCAAGGTGAAGGGGCGGCCGAACAAGTTTCTCAAGCGATCGCGGGCTTTAATGCCATGGAAAATGGGCGGCCCGATTTGCTGATTGTAGCACGCGGAGGTGGCTCAATCGAAGATCTTTGGTCTTTTAACGAAGAGGTGGTGGTTCGCGCTGTTGCGGCAAGCCAAATTCCCTTGATTTCGGCCGTGGGGCATGAAACTGATACAACTCTTATTGACTATGCGGCTGATTTAAGGGCCCCTACGCCGACAGCAGCTGCTGAAAAGGCGGTTCCGGTTAAAGTGGATTTGGAATTTAGCCTGACGGATTTAGGGCGCCGCTTATCTGTTCAAAAAACAAAAATGTTAGAAGACCGCAAGCAGGCGATAGTTGCGTTAGCAAGGGCTTTGCCTAAGCCAAAAGATATCCTTGGCATGAACAGTCAAAAACTTGATGATTTATCAGAGCGGTTGCCAATGGCCTTGCTGAATTCAACGCGACAAAAGTCTATTCTATTGGGGCGTTTATCCGGCAGTCTAAGTTCTGGGAAGTTACAGCAGGCGGCCCGGTTTAACCGTGAACGATTACTGTCTGCATCTTCTCGCTTACGGCCTATATCCGCGCGATTGTTGACGGAGAAAAAAGACCGAATATTGGTTGCTGCAAGGATGCTTGCGAGTTTATCGTATCAAAACGTGTTGAACCGTGGTTTTGCAATGGTCAAAAACGATTCGGGTAATATTGTGAAAACCCATGAAGGCCTTAAAATTGGGGACAAAGGTGAAATTGTATTCGCGTCGGGATCTGTTGCTTTTGAGACCAGTAGCGGAATGAATGAAGCAACTGCGAATATGCCGAAACGCACTTCGGAAAAGCCAAGGCCTAAAAAACCAAATAAGGTAAATTCAAAGGTTGATACAAATCAGGGATCTTTATTTTAGAATCAGGAGCCATATTCGTGTCATGTTTTAGTGTTGAAGTCGTATCATTATGATTAAATTGCTCAAAGAAGCTAAAGTACTGGTGATCGCCGTTTCAATCTGTCTTTGTATGCCGGAAGCGGTGAATGCAGTTGATCTGAAAGGTAGTCTGGTCCAAGGAGGACTGGTTTGGGGAAAAGTCGAAGCTGGTACAAAAATCAGCCTCGATGGCAATCCGATTAAAGTCGGGGACAAGGGGCATTTTGTATTTGGATTTGGTAGAGACGCCAAAAACATCGCAAATTTAAAGGTGGAACACCCTGATGGCCGTGAAGAAAATATATCGCTGTCAATTAAAGCGCGGAAGTTTAATATCGAGCGTGTTAATGGGCTGCCTTCTAAAACTGTGACCCCTCCACCTGAATGGTCTGCCAGGAGAAAGCTTGAAACAGGCCGGGTAAGGGCAGCGAGGTCCTACAATACTGATGACCTTAATTGGGCATGGGGTTTCGAAAAACCCGCGGAAGGTCGGTTCTCCGGCTTCTATGGTAGCCAAAGGATTTTGAATGGAAAGCCAAGAAGCCCGCACTATGGGCTAGATATTGCTGCGAAAACTGGAACTCCTATCTATGCGCCTGCGGGGGGCACTATTCGGCTTGCTGCACCTGACTTTCTCTTGGAAGGGGGAATCGTAATCATTGATCATGGTTTTGGTGTTACTTCAACTCTATTTCATATGGATAGTGTTAATGTTTCAGAAGGAACTCGTGTAGTAAAAGGTGACTTAATCGGTACAATAGGCGCCAAGGGGCGCGCGAGTGGCCCCCATGTGGATTGGCGAATAAACTGGAAATCTGTTCGGTTAGATCCTGGTCTTTTGATTGGCCTTGAAGAATAAATGTGAAGATACAATCGGGAAAACTATGATGATGAAAGCAATTTTGGCTGGGGCAGCAGTATTTGCGATTATTGAGCCTGTTTATGCTCAAGAAGATGTTCCAGAAATTGAGATAACAGGATATGTGGGAGGTGTTTCAGACTATCGGGATCGGGGTCTATCTCTTTCAGACCAAGATCCGACGCTTGTTGCTGCCGTTACGCTTAATCATAAAAGTGGATTTTATATTGGTACACAGGGTGCTTTGATCGATGATCAATTTGACCGAGATACACAATTAGAGTTCTACGCAGGATACAAATTTGAAAGCAATGGATTTGAGTATGATGTTTCTGCTGAGTTAGATAGCTTTTTTGGTGGGAATGGAGATGAGTATTTCCCGGAATTCAAAGCGTCTATTGCTCGCGATTTTGGTATCGCATATTTGAAATCTGGATTGGCCTATGCACCAGAAGGGCGCTGGAACACTCCTGGTATCGATAGCTTATACTGGTCTACCAACCTTGAATTGCCAGTTCCAACCTTGCCGGCGCTAACCATTATCTCTCGATTGGGTTATGATATTCGTCAGAATAGAAGTGATATCTGGGATTGGTCCGCAGGATTATCAGCGTTTGTGGGTGATGTTGAATTTAGTTTGGTATACGAAGACAGCACTCTCGACCAAGATATTGCGGATGATGCCCTGGTATTGGGAGTTCGTTTGTTTTTCTAGGACTGTGTGTCGTAGAGGATATCGTGGCTGTTTTGAGGCTAGATGGTGTTATGCGCGATTGATGTATCGCCCTCGATGATTGTTCTCTCAGCCGGGAAGCACAAAGTAACCTCTGTTCCCTTTCCTGGTTCTGATTTGATTTGCATGCTACCGCCGTGTTGCTCAATCAGTTGTTCAACAAGCGGTAGTCCAAGCCCAGTTCCTTGATTTTGCCGGGTAAAGGCGTTTCCCGCTTGCCCAAAAGGTTGAAGAGCACGCTCCAAGTCTGCGTCTGACATGCCAATACCATTATCCTTTACAGAAATACAAATATTGTTCTGAAGGCTCAGGGTAGACGATACAATTATGAGGCCGTTTTGAGGCGTGAATTTTACAGCATTTGAAAGCAAGTTAAGCAAAATTTGTTTGGTAATTCTTGGGTCACAGTAGAGATATTCAATTTGGTTATCTTGTTCTAATGAGAGGTGAATATTTTTTTCATCAACCTTGTCAGTGATTAGATTAACGGCGTCTTCGACAATGTCAGCTATGAATACTTCTTCTTCAGCAAGTGAGAGCTTGCCAGCCTCCACTTTGGATAGATCGAGAATATCATTAATGATAGATAGCAAGTGACTACCACTTTCATATATGTGGTCAGAATATTCCGAATATTTTTCTGAACCCAGGGGGCCGTAGATTTCTTTCTTGAACATCTCTGAGAAACCAAGAATTGCGTTCAGCGGTGTTCTTAATTCATGGCTCATACTGGCCAGAAATTCTGATTTCGCTCGGTTGGCATCCTCCGCTTCACGAGAACTTATTTCCAATGATTTGGCATATTTTCGCTGATTTATGATAGCAAACGATGAAATTAGTATGATGACAATACTGCCTGTAATAGCGAGGCCCAGGAAGGCATTCTCTGAACTTTTCAGCTCTCTTTCGGCTTCTTGGCGTGCGCGAATATTGTCGAGACTGGCGTTTAGGCCGCGAATACTATTTTGTAGGTTTTGTGTTGCGAACTGTCGGTCTTTACTTCTGACCTTGTTAAGTTGGTCAAACGCATCTTGGTATTGACCTTGTGCATACAAGATATTTGCGCGAGCAAAGTTGCGATCATTCTCTACATACCCAGTATTTTCACGCTCATAGCCATCGTATTCTTTTGAAAAAGTTTTATTGAGAAACTCTTGAGCTTTTTCTGCGTCACCAAGTTTTGCATAAGATTCAGCGAGGAGAAAAAACAGGTTTAGATTGAAGTACAGGTTTTCTGGAAATTCTTCTGTTGCACGTTTGGCGTTTTCGATCGCCTGATAATATAAACCTTGTTCTCGAGCATTAAAGGCAAGGCCATAAAACACGTAGTATTGGTTGCTGGGATTATTGTTGCGGTAAGTGATTTTTTGCATGGCCAAGAAGGCATCTTCTGATAGGCGATATTCTTGTGCTCTTAAGAGTGTTCTAGCCAATGTGTAGAGTGTGACTTCCCTATCGTATAAGGCGTCATACTCATCTGCATACATGATCCCTTTTGATACATATTCCAGCGTTTTTTCGATATCGTTAATTGATTGATAGATATATGATAAACTGGCGTAACTGTTCATCACCATAAGGTGCTCAATGCTATTTTGAGCCTTCTGCTCAACCCGTTCCGTCATTCGAGCCAGACCTTCGGTATAATAGCCTAAATCGGGGGCCAATACGGCTAACAGATTGTCTGCAAGGTGACTGGAAATTGGCGTGTTGCTATCGTCGGCAAGGTTTTTGAGGTCTGTTATTTCTTGGTAGGAGTCCGCAACCTTACCCTCGAGCGATTGTTGATAGGCAACGCTAATTCTTGCAAGCAGTTCAAACTCGGGATTGCCCGTTTCTTCGCCAATGCCTTTAAGTTTATCAGCTAAATCAAATTTGAGCCCTTTGTCGTCATTATCGAGCAATAGGTTCAGCATTGTAAAATAATGCCACCCTTTTTTCTCCAGGTCATTTTCACTAGCAATAGTTTTAAGCATTGCCTCGCGTATATACCCAATATCCAAATGATCATGACTGTCTAGAGTTTCGATAGCTTTTCGCGCAGTGTCTTTCTGAACGTCAGTAATCAGGCGAGTCTCTTGCGCTTTGCTAGGGTAGCCGTGAAAAATATTAGCAACCGTTAGGGATAAAAAAATTAAAATAATATGGGATACACGACGCATTAAAATCTTTTACCTTAGCAACTTATCATCTTCGAGCGCGCTCTCGCTTATCGAATTTTGCACAGGCTATAGGATAAAAGTTTCTAAAGTCTTGTTATGTTGAAATTTTATGTATTTCGTTGACGCCATTGGATCAATGCAGGTGAAACACGCTCCATAACTTGATCCATAAGGTTTGGGCAACTTGCTACGATATGATTATGTAAGGGCTTACTTCTGTTGAAAACAAGTTTATCGCCGTCACCTGTTGTTAAAAGACCCCCGGCTTCACGGATGATTAAATCGGCGGCTGCGACATCCCAGTCATTTTTAGGGCGTAAGGTAACACAGCAATCAAATTGTCCGTCAGCGACTTGGCAAATCCTGAGCGCGATGGAGTTTGCTTGTTCGCAATACATTGTTTGCGGCCATGAACACGGCCAGAAGTTATTTATTTTGAAAGCACTAGGGTCGCCCATCATCCTTGATAATGAAAGGTCGTTTTGGTGTGAGGTTACAACAGGGATATTATTCTTAGTAACGCCTTTGCTATGCTCAGCAAAATAAAAGGCATTTTTTACTGGTGCGTAAAAGGCTGCGATCACGGGTTTGGTGTCTTGAACGAGCGCAACGGATATGCCCCAGTCATCACCTCCTTTTAGGAAAGCCTTTGTACCATCGATTGGATCGACTATCCATATGCGGCCACATTTTAGCCTTTCAGGTTGGTCTTCTGTCTCTTCAGAGAGCCATCCATATCCATGGCGATTTTGCATTAAGGTTGTGCGTAAAAACTCATCGACAGCTAAATCGGCTTCGGATACCGGATTATCAGGTGATTTTTCCCAAGTATGAACATCCCTTGCAAAGTAAGACAGGGCTATTCTTCCCGCTTCTTTGGTGACTTTGCGGACCAATTTTGCATCCTCGCCTAAATCCCACGGGCAACAATCATCATCTAACAGATGATCATTATTGGCAGTTTTTTCAGGTGTTGACACGTTTTTTGCTTTCGCTTTTATAAGGCAATTCTTATGCGCCTGCGATCATCATTCCATCAATACGAACCGTTGGCGCGTTGCTTCCATATGTGAAACTAAGGTCCGATGCTGGCACAAGAGTCTTGAACATTTCCTTAAGATTACCTGCAATGGTAATTTCACTAACGCTATCTGCTATCTGTCCATCCTTGATAAGAAATCCCGCGGCGCCTCTACTATAGTCACCAGTAACGGGATTGACCCCCATACCGATTAATTCGGTTACATATATACCATCCTGAATATCAGCTATCAGGTCCTGAGGGGAAATACTGCCGGGCGCCATATATAGATTACTTGTTGTTATTCCGGGCGTCGACGTACTGGAACGACTGGCATGCCCTGTTACCTCCAGACCTAATTGTTTCGCGGTCGCGCTATTGAGCATCCAGGTTTTCAAGGTGCCGTTTTCAACCAGGTTGCATTTACGAACCTTCACGCCTTCGCCGTCAAATAATCGAGATTTTAATCCCCGCGTCATAAGAGGGTCATCGATGATAGAAATCTCTTTCCCGAATATTTCTTCGTTCAGCATATCTTTCAAGAAGCTTGTGCCTCTTGCGATGCTGCTACCGTTAATTGCCCCAGAAAAATGGCCTAAAAGGGTGTTTGAAACACGCGGTGCAAACACAATTGGTTTAGTGCCGCTTTCGATCTTTATTGGATTTAGGCGCGTCGCGGCCCGACCGCCTGCGGTTTGTCCAACAATCTGTGGGTCTTTTAGGTCGCTAAAGTGCCGGGCACTCGTGAAATCATAATCCCGCTCCATTCCGGTTCCTTCACCAGCAATCGCCGAGACGGAGACCGAGAAGCTGCTGCCACGCGAATACCCTGTGAAACCATGTGAGGTTAAAAGAGTAATACCATATCTACTGGCACTCGCGCTCGCACCATCTGAATTTGTAACCCCGGAAACTGATCTTGCAGCAGTCTCGGCGGTGGCAGCCAGCTCAGCCAGTTTGCTAACGGATACTGTTGTATCATCATAAAGATCAAGGTCGGCAAAGTCACCTTTGTGAAGGGCGTCTTCTGGTGCCAAACCACAATATTCATCTTCTGGAACAGCTTTTGCCATTTCAATGGTGCGACTTACCAGTTCGTTAAGGTTATCACTTGAACGATTACTCGTTGATACAATAGCCTGTTTTTGGCCGATCATGACCCGCAAGCCAATGTCTTCGATCTCTGAACTGTCAGTGTCTTCTAGCCTGCCATCGCGCCAAGAAATCCCCTTGGAGTGCGCGTCTATTGCAACGGCGTCAGCATTATCAGCTCCGGCATTTAGGGCTCTGTCAACAAGGTATTCAAGGATATCAAGTGAGTTTATCGAGACAGTATCTGATGGCATAGGGTGTCCTAGCGTAAAGTTTATTTTCGCCAATAAGCCACATAATTTTGCAGTGTTCAACTGAGATTATAAATTTCATACGTTTGTTTGTAATGGCTAAATTGGGTTCAAAAACTATAACGCTGAAAATGGAATTATAAATTGCGTTTCGTGTCATTGAGCTTTTAGGAGCCCACCAAGGTTCTCCTGGACTGATAGGTGATTGCAAATAACATATAGATACTCAGTAGCTAATAATTATTGGACTGCCTCGGAATAAGATGGAAAGCCTTTTGGCGACCATTTAGATAGTAGAAATCGCTTCCACTAAAAAAGCCATCTTCCTCCAGCATAATCCTTATTTCTTGATCGTTCCATTCAGGAATTTTCTGGAGTGTTGATAATTCAATTGACCACGCAGTATTATCGTTAATCGGATAGTCACCACGGTCTTTTACCCCTCCTTGTTGGTCCCATAACCCAATTGTGGCGCCTGCCGCGTGGCCATGATAGCCAATAGGATGCGTGTAAATACTTGGGTTTATTCCTTCCGCTAGCGCTTTTTGCCTTGCCAGTTTTAGCGCTTCGTTGCCGCTACGACCTGATTTAAAGAAACTTACCAAAATATCCTGTAATTGATTACCCTTTCTAAGGGCGTTTTTTAAACCTGCTGGAGTGTCTGTTTCACCGTCCCTTAGAATGTAAGCATGTTGCTGCGTATCTGTATTCAGGCCCAGGTAGGTAATGCCAAAATCGACATGGATTAAATCACCCTTTTGAAGCGTATTTTGATTGGTGCCAGAGAAGAGCTCGGTAAATTTTTGATCCCCTGATAATGATTTGGCGCGCTGGATAGATACTGAAGGATGAAACCAGGTTTGTAATTTTAGAGAACGAATTTTATCGCGGTACCACCATGAAACATCTGAGGCCGTTGTTTTACCGGGGATTATCACTTTTTCGGATAAGCCTTCTGCAATGATTGCATGTGCAATCTGCACAATATTGCCGTATCGTTCCATTTCTGATGGTATTCTGGTTTCCAGCCAGCTAATGGCTAATGCATCATGGTTTGACACCCTGGCCTTATATTGATCAGGCAGACTAGCCATGAACTCAGAATATTGAGAGTGGCTGATGCCGTCTGCTAGGGCAAATGTTTTTGAACTGTTGACGGCGATTGTTTTTGGATCGCGTTCTTTGACTAAATCCGCCAGTCGTTTCCACTGATTGGGTTCTTCTTCAGAGTCCCATTTCGCAGGGAATAAATCTTCGCCGCCTATCCCTTTTAGGGCATAACGACTGATCGCAAAGCGTTCAACGCCGCCATTTTCTGAGCCGCGATCATGAAAAACTAATACTGTTCTTCTTCTGGACGCAAACCATGTCGCTGGTAGCATAGTTGATAAGACAGGATCTTCATTATATTCCCGGGAAATTAATACCCACATATCAACATTGTTTTGACGCATTATTCTGGGAATGATGGTGTTTAATCTTTGATTTAGCCACTCATCCTCGATTGCTGCGCGTTCTTGCATCGATAATATCTTGGGATAAGCAAAATCAGCGGATTTTTGAGCTGCAACATTCGATGAAATCAATGCTTTGAGTAGAATGAATAAAGGTATTGTTGGTTTCATGATTTATTCAACTATAGGCAATGACTAAGCCGGAAATGCTTGCAACGAGCAGGGTTAGTATCGTTAGCATCGTTCCAATGGCGCGAAAAATTGATTTACCTTCTGGGGTAAAGCCCAAGCCGTAGCCGTGCGCTATGCGGGCAATAACAAATGTAACACCAAGCCCGAGCACGAGGGCTGAATTTGCACCAGAATATTCTAAAAGGCCTATGAGGATGAGAACAACAGGGGCATATTCAATAAGATTACCATGAGCCCTGATCGCGCATTCAAGCTCGTTGCTGTCGCCGGACCCCAGGTTCGTTTTTGTCTTAATGCGCCAGCGACCGACATTGAATGTAAGCAAAGCAAGTAAAATACCGATGATGCTCGATGTGATAAGTGTAATGCCCATGACAAATCCCCTCTTTAATTCCCACTTATAATATTCTATTGATTTTATTAGTAATGATAGACGGTAAGTCTGAATCTTTTTTGCGTCAAGGAAAGCCTATGGCTGAGTGGAGAAACAGATCTTTAGTAGTGAAAGAGCGTTTTCAGGATTGGGATATCTTTCATAAGTCTGTCGTTTTGTTTTTTGTTTTGATCTTTTCCGCTGCCCTTGCTCGAGGTGTCTTTGTGGTGGAGGGTGGTACTTATCTTGTTACCGAGGAACGTATTGTTTCTTTTGATGCCGAGCAGATATATCCATGGATTGCCGAGAGTGAAAACAGGGCACGATGGCAGGCCCAAGTGACGGAATTTTTAAAATTTAGCGGAACAGATTATGAACTTGGCTCAACGAGAAGAGCCTATTATCGACGTGACGGCGAGGAATGGTTTGCCTTTGAGCAAACAAATGAAATCGAAGC